>NZ_FR890695.1:39106-74249 GCF_000435935.1 Ruminococcus sp. CAG:57
AGAAAACAAATTTTAAAAATTTCAGGAGGTAATAACTATGGCTCGTGTAAAGGGAGCAATGATGACTCGTAAGAGAAGAAATAAGACTCTGAAGCTTGCTAAGGGATACTTTGGTGCCAAGAGCAAGCACTTCAAAATGGCTAAACAGGCTGTAATGAAGTCAGGTCAGTATGCATACATTGGAAGAAAGCAGAAGAAGAGAGATTTCAGAAAGCTTTGGATCACAAGAATTTCAGCAGCTGCTAAAATGAACGGTATGAATTATTCAACATTCATGAACGGCGTAAACAAGGCTGGTATCAATCTTAACAGAAAGATGCTCTCCGAAATAGCTATCAGCGATCCTGCTGGTTTCACAGCGATTGCAGAAAAGGCGAAGGCTGCTCTTTAATAGTCAAAAACACGCACGTTCTTGTAACCTGCGTGTTTTGTTGTATATTAAGGCAACACCATATATGACGCATTTGGCAATTAAATGATTAAATTTTCAGAATAAGAGGTGACGCAGTTTGCATATTAATAGTAAAGATAACCCTAGAGTGAAGCTTTTCAGAAAGCTTCTGTCATCAAAAAAAGCTAGGGAAGAACATGGATTGTTTGCTGTTGAAGGTGCAAGAAACTGCGTTGACACCGCTTATGAAGCTGTGTGCGGAAGAATAAAAGTCCATTCTGTTTTCTATACTCAAACGGCCTTGACTAAGTATAAAAATACACTTAAAACTGATAGCCTTTTCTCGTGTGCAAGACCCGAAGATGTTTTTGAAATATCTGATGAGCTTGCGAAAAAGATGACAGATGAGGGAAACTCTCAGGGCATTTATATGATCGTTTTTAAGGTCGATTTGCCTTTTGCGGCTGAGTATATTGACAAAAAAGGGAAGTATCTCGTTCTTGATAATTTACAGGACCCAGGTAATTTGGGTACGCTTCTAAGAACTGCCGATGCCGTAGGCGTTAGTGGAGTAGTTATGACAGATAATTGCGTTGATCTGTATAATCCAAAGGTGGTTCGTTCCGCTATGGGAAGCATTACAAGACTTGATCTTTTTGTAGTGGATAATTTTCTGAACGTCGCAACGCTTTTTGATGAGCTTGGTATCGTTACAAATGCTGCAGTTGTCAGAAACGGTGAAAATATCACAGAATTTGATTTTGACAGACCGTGTGCTGTTGTAATAGGAAACGAGGGCAAAGGTTTGCCTAGAGAACATTCAGACATTTGTAAAAATCGTGTGACTATTTCTATGCACGGCAATATAGAATCACTTAATGCTGCTTGCGCAGGCACAATCATTTTGTGGGAAATGTTTCGAGGTGGCAGTCATGGATAAAGAAAGACTTTTATTGTGGATAAGAGCGGTTCTGATTTTCACTCCATCGAGCAAACGTATATGGGAAGTTTCTGCAAATTATGATGATATAGTTGAGTTCATGACTGCACTCGATGATCATATGGTCAGCGGACTTAATGATAAAGAGCTCCAGAGGATAGGAAAATATAGTCTTAAAGACGCAGAAATCATAAAAAAACGCTGTGAAGAGCTTGGCATAAATATTTATTGTTACGAAAGTGAGGGCTATCCTGACAGACTTAAACGGATCGCAAATCCACCTGCTGTTCTGTATACTTATGGTAACCTTGACTTTTTAAACGATAAATGCGTTATTTCAGTAGTAGGCTCCCGTGAGCCGTCTGAATATTCTGTAAAGATAACGAAGCATATTTGCGCAGATCTTATAAGAAGAAACTGTCTGCTTGCTTCGGGGTTTGCAGGCGGTATAGATCAGATCGCTAACAAGGTAGCTATTGAAAATAATAGTAGACCTATAGCTGTGTGTGGCACAGCTCTTGATTGTGATTACCCTAAGGGAAGTAACGAGCTAAAAAAACAGATCGCTGAGAATGGAGTAGTAATATCAGAGTATTTTCCGGGTTATAAACCATTTGGAAATGCTTTTGTGAATCGCAATAGGATTCTTACAGGACTTTCAAATGCAGTGCTTTTTACTGAGTGTAGCAAGGAAAGTCATGGTCTTGATAATGTCAATCACGCCATATCTCAAGGAAAACAGGTATTTGTAGTACCGCCACATGATATCTATGATAGTCGATATTTCGGACAACGTGATCTCATAAGAAATGAGTGTCAACCTGTGTTCGGCGTAGAGGATATAGTGTATTCGCTTGGCAATGAAAGGTATCAATCTCTTAGACTTGTGGAAAGCCTGGGAGAGTTCACGCTTCCTGCTGAGGATTCTGCTATACTTAACAATGGCGAGCCTAAGACAGTGAAGCACAGAAAAAGCAAAAGAAAAGTGCCTGACAGCAAGACTGTTTCTGAAACAGAAGTGGTAAAGCCAACACCTGAGCCTGATCTGTCAGGGCTTGATGACACACAAAAGAGCATTTGCAAACTGTTAAAAAGCGGAAATATGCTTGCGGACGAGATAGCCGCAAAGCTTGGTATGGATATCTCTGATGTGCTTGCACAGCTAACGGAGCTTGAACTTTATGGCACTGTTAAGTCATATCCGGGCAAAATGTTTGGACTTTAATATATATTAAGAATGGAGAATAGATTTGTCTAATTTGATCATAGTTGAGTCACCAACGAAGATAAAAACAATTAAGCGTTATCTTAGCGATGATTATGAAGTCGTGGCTTCAAAGGGTCATGTCCGTGACCTGCCAAAATCAAAGCTGGGCGTCGATATAGATAATAATTTTGAACCTAAATATGTCAACATAAAAGACAAAGAGGGCGTTATAAAAGATATAAAAAAGCTTGCAAAGAAAAGCGACCATGTTTATCTTGCAGGAGACCCTGACCGAGAGGGAGAAGCCATTTCATGGCATCTCGCATTGCTTTTGGGTCTTGATCTGAATGATAAAAACCGAGTAACTTTCAACGAACTTACTGAAACTGGTATCAAAACTGGAATGAGCCACCCACGTTCTATTGATATAAACCTTGTTAATGCACAGCAGGCAAGACGTATCCTTGACAGACTTGTGGGCTATAAGCTTTCACCTTTTCTTTGGAGAAAGATAAGAAAAGGACTTTCAGCGGGCAGAGTTCAGTCTGTCGCAGTTAAAATGATATGCGACAGAGAAAACGAGATAAGGGCATTTGTATCTCAGGAATATTGGTCCATTGACGGAAAATTTTCTGCAAACGGTGAAAGAAAGACCTTTGCCGCAAAGCTTAATACAGTTGACGGAGAAAAGCCAGAGTTGAAAAATAAAGAGCAGGCTGACGAGATACTGAAAAGACTTGAGGGTGCCGAGTTTGTTATCGACAAGGTAAAAAAGAGCGTTCACAGAAAATCTCCTGCCGCACCATTCACCACCTCGACTTTACAGCAGGAAGCGTCAAGACGTCTCAGCTTTCAGGCGAGAAGAACGATGAAAACCGCTCAGGAGCTTTATGAGGGTGTTGAGATAAACGATATGGGTCAGACAGGTCTTATCACCTATATGCGTACTGACAGCCTTAGAATTTCTGATGAAGCAAGAGCAGCGGCATATGATTTTATCAAAAAAAAATATGGCGATAAGTATATCCCTGACACACCGAAAAAATATAAAACTAAGGGCAACGCTCAGGACGCTCATGAAGCCATCCGACCAACACACCCAGAGGTAACACCTGATATGGTAAAGGCAAGCGGAGTGACGAGTGACCAGTACAAGCTTTATAAACTCATTTGGGAGAGATTTATAGCTTCTCAGATGTCAAACTGCCTTATGGACACTGTTTCTGTTGATATCTCTGCAAACGGTTGTAACTTCAAGGCAACAGGCTATTCTGTAAAGTTCGACGGATTTACTGTTCTTTATGAAGAGGCCAAAGACGATGAGGGTGAAAAGAAAAACGTGCTTCCTCCAATAAAATCTGGTGACTCAATAAAGGTGCGTAACCTTGAGGGAAATCAGCATTTCACTCAGCCACCTGCAAGATACACAGAAGCGACTCTCGTAAAAGCGTTTGAGGAAACAGGCATCGGCAGACCTTCAACTTATGTTCCAACTATTACAACCATAATAAACAGAAATTATGTTGAGCGTGACGGAAAACAGCTTAAGCCGACTTCGCTTGGCGAAGTAACAAACCAGCTTATGAGCGAGCATTTTGATAAAATAGTTGATGTTAAGTTTACTGCAAACATGGAGAAATCTCTTGACGAAGTGGAAAATGGCAAGAAAAGTTGGGTAAAAACTTTGCAGGACTTTTATAGTGACTTTGACGAGGAATTGACTGAAGCTGAGGAAGCCATGGACGGGAAGCGTATCAAAGTGCCTGACGAAGAAACAGATCAGGTGTGCGAGCTTTGCGGCAAACCTATGGTAATAAAGATAGGCAGATATGGCAAATTTATGGCTTGCTCAGGTTTTCCTGAGTGCAAAAATACCAAGAAAATAGTTCAGGAAACAGGTGGAATTTGCCCTTACTGCGGAAAGAAAGTGCTTCTCAAAAAGTCTAAAAAGGGCAAGAAATATTACGGCTGTGAGGATAATCCTGAGTGTAAGTTCATGACATGGGACGTTCCTACCGAAGAGAAATGCCCTAAGTGTGGCAGTACACTTTTCCAGAAAGGCGGAAAGAACGGAATACTTATTTGCCATAAGCCTGATTGCGGATATGAAAGGAATTTATCTAATGGCGGTTAAGGTAATAGGTGCAGGACTTGCAGGCTGTGAAGCTGCGTGGCAGTTAGCCAAAGCAGGGATAGACGTTGAGCTTTATGAAATGAAGCCGAAAAAGTTTACGCCTGCCCATAAATATATGGGCTTTGCAGAGCTTGTCTGCTCAAATTCATTGAAAGCGGACAGAATAGATTCAGCCGCAGGTATGCTAAAAGAAGAAATGCGCAGGCTTGGCTCTGTTACGATGGAATGTGCAGCTGAAACTAAGGTATCAGCAGGCGGAGCACTTGCTGTTGATAGGAAAAAGTTTTCCGATATGGTCACGGCAAAGATAATGGAAAATCCTCACATCACTGTTATCGAGGAAGAAGTCACAGATATACCTGATGGCGATGTTATAATCGCAACAGGTCCTCTTACAAGCGATGAGCTTGCAGAGAGTATCGGCAAAATATGCGGTGATTATCTGTATTTTCATGATGCCGCCGCACCTATCGTCACATATGAAAGTCTTGATAAGGATAAGGTGTTTTTTGCTTCGAGATACGGCAAGGGAGAAGCTGATTATATAAACTGCCCTATGAATAAGGAAGAATATCTCAGGTTCTATAATGAACTTATCAATGCGGAATCCGCTCCGCTCCATGATTTTGATAAGGAGCATTTTTCTAAGGACGGCTTCAAAGTTTACGAGGGCTGTATGCCGGTTGAGGTCCTTGCAAAACGTGGTGAGGACACAATGCGTTTCGGTCCGCTGAAGCCTGTAGGTTTGACAGATCCACGAACAGGCAATAGACCTTATGCCGTCGTTCAGCTTCGTGCAGAGAACGCAGAGGGAAGTATGTATAACCTTGTGGGCTTTCAGACAAACCTTAAATTTGGTGAGCAGAAAAGAGTATTTTCTCTTATCACAGGACTTGAAAATGCAGAATTTATACGCTATGGAGTTATGCATAGAAACACTTTCATCAATTCGCCTAAGCTGTTAAACCCGCAGTTTAATATGCGAGATAGAGATAACCTCTATTTTGCAGGTCAAATGACAGGCGTTGAGGGATATATCGAATCGGCGGCAAGCGGAATTTTTGCAGGGTTGAGCATGGCAAGACGTTTGCAGGGCAAGCCTGCGGTTACCTTGCCTGATACCACAATGCTGGGTGCGCTTTCAAAGTATATAAGCGATCCTACTGTGGAGAAATTCCAGCCTATGGGATGTAATATGGGTATCCTGCCTGAGCTGCCTGAACGTATAAGAGATAAGAAACTGAAATATAAGATGATAGCTGAAAGGGGTCTTGCAGACCTTGACAAGGCTATTGAGGAATTTTAAGGAGAATGTTATGAACATAGTAATTGACGCTTTCGGCGGAGATAACGCACCTCTCGAAGTCATAAAAGGTTCAATTGATGCACAGAAAGATTTCGGTGTTGACGTTACTCTTGTTGGTGATGAAGAAAAAATAAAAAAATGTGCACAGGAAAACGGACTTGATATCACAGCTTTACATATCAAGCACGCTGATACTGTTATCGAGATATGTGAAGAGCCTACAGAAGTAATCAAGGGCAAGAAGGATTGTTCAATGGCTGTGGGCATGAAAATGCTTGCAGACGGCGAGGGCGACGCTTTCGTTTCAGCTGGCTCAACAGGCGCACTTGTAGTTGGAGCAACGTTTATCGTAAAGAGAATAAAGGGAATCAAAAGACCAGCTCTTGCAACAATACTTCCTACGGCAACGACGCCTACGATGCTTCTTGACAGCGGTGCAAACGCAGACTGCCGCCCTGAAATGCTTACTCAGTTTGGAATAATGGGTTCGGCTTATATGAACAAGATACTTGGTGTTGAGTCACCAAGAGTAGGCCTTGCAAATATTGGTGCAGAGGAGTCAAAGGGCAGAGAGCTGGAGCTTGAAACTTACAAGCAGTTGAAAAACGCACCTGTAAACTTTGTTGGAAATATCGAAGCAAGACAGCTTCCTATGGGCGATTGTGACGTATGCGTGGCTGACGGCTTCTGCGGAAACCTTATGCTCAAGCTTTACGAGGGCATGGCAAAATTCTTCTCAGGGGAGCTTAAAACGCTTCTGACTAAGGATACAAAGTCAAAGATCGCTGCTCTTATGGTAATGAAGAACGTTAAAGAATTCAAGAAAAAGGTAGACTACTCTGAGTATGGCGGAGCGCCTCTACTTGGTACTGCAAAGCCTGTTATCAAGGCACATGGCTCATCAAATGCAAGAGCATTCTATAACGCTATTAGACAAGCAAAACAATTTACTGAAACTAATGTGATAGACGAGATCACAACTGCTATCGAGCAGTTGAAAAGCAAACAGGAGATGTTATAATGGACGAGCAAAAGGCTCTTAAAGAGTTTCAGGAAAGAATAGGTTATCAGTTCAAAGACGAAAAGCTCCTTTACGAAGCTCTTTCCCATTCATCATTTGCAAATGAAAACAAGAAGGCAAGAAACAGCAATGAAAGGCTTGAATTTCTTGGAGATTCAGTGCTTTCTATAGTTGTGTCAGATCACATTTTCGAGCATTACAAGCATATGCCTGAGGGCGAGCTGACAAAAATGAGAGCTTCACTTGTGTGCGAAAAAGCATTGTTTGAGTTCTCAAAGAAAATAGAACTTGGCAAGTATATCTTTCTCGGAAAAGGCGAGGAGATAACAGGGGGCAGAGAAAGACCGTCAATTATTTCAGACGCTTTTGAAGCAGTTATCGCTGCAATTTATCTTGACGGTGGTATCGAGCCTGTTTCAAAATATATACTTTCATTCATACCTGAAAATATCACGCCTGATGGAGTTGTTTTCCATGATTACAAGACTATTCTTCAGGAGATAATTCAGAAAAATCCTGAGGAGAGAATAGAATATCACCTTAAAGGCGAGTCAGGTCCTGACCATAATAAGAAATTTACTGTTCAGGTACTTTTGAATACGAATGTTATCGGCGAGGGTACAGGCAGATCGAAAAAGACCGCTGAACAGTTGGCGGCTAAAGAAGCATTGGAACTAATGGGCTATGGGGCACAGTAATATATCTGTCTTCGTGCCGCATATAGGCTGTCCGCATATGTGTGCGTTCTGCAATCAGCGCACCATAACTGGTACAGAGAAGATACCGCACGCTGATGATGTGAAGCGTATCTGCACACAGGCAATGAACGAAGTCAAGGACGTTTCACAGACGGAAATAGCCTTTTTCGGTGGTAGCTTTACAGCAGTGCCGAGAGAATATATGCTCGAACTTCTTGGTGCAGCACAGGAGTTTATAGGCAACGACAAATTCAAGGGTATCAGGATATCCACCAGACCTGACTATATCAGCACTGAGATACTTGACATTCTCAGAGATAATCACGTTACGGCTATCGAGCTTGGCGCACAGTCTATGTCAGATGTTGTTCTTGAAGCCAACGAGCGTGGACATACTGTTCAGGACGTCGAAAACGCTGCAAAGCTTATAAAAAGCTATGGTTGCTTTGACCTTGGTCTGCAAATGATGATAGGACTTTATAAAAGCAACCGTGAAACTGAGTTGGAAACTTGGTCGAAGATAGCGGCGCTGTCTCCTAAAACAGTACGTATTTATCCCGTTGTTATCCTTAATGGTACAAGGCTCGGAGAGCTTTACAAAAGTGGCGAATATAAGCCTATGGACTTTGACGAGGTAGTGAAAATCTGTTCTTATCTTCTCACAGAAGCCGATAAACTTGGTATAGATGTTATAAAGCTTGGTCTGCACGCAAGCGAGGTCGTGGAGGAGCAAATGTTGGGCGGATTTTATCACCCTGCATTCCGAGAACTTTGCGAAGGCAGAAATTACCGCAGTCTTATAGCAGAAGAGCTTGAAAAGCATGGCAATATAAGCGATATAGCTTCCGTTGTGATATCTGTACCGAAAAGGCAGATAAGCAAGGCAATAGGTCAGAAAAAAGCTAATATAGAATATTTCAAAGATCTTGGTGTCAATATAAAAATTGTAGGTCACGAGGGCAGCGATAAAATAAAGATAAACGAAATCATAATGAGGGGTGGTGAAAAATAATGTATCTTAAATCACTTGAATTGCAGGGCTTTAAGTCTTTTCCAGATAAAATAGAGCTGAAATTCAATAAGGGTATCACCGCAGTTGTCGGTCCTAACGGCTCAGGCAAGAGTAATATCGGTGACGCTATGCGCTGGGTAATGGGCGAGCAATCTTCCAAAGCCCTGAGAGGTGAAAAAATGGCAGGCGTTATTTTTCACGGCACTCAAACTAGACCAAAAGCGCCTTTTGCTCAGGTAACTATCACCATAGACAACGAGGACGGTGCACTTGAATATGACAGCGACACCGTGTCAGTATCACGAAAGCTTTACCGCAATGGCGACAGCTTTTACATGATAAACGGTAAAGAAGTAAATTTAAAGGATATAGTGGAACTGTTTATGGACACCGGTCTTGGCAGGGACGGTTATTCGATAATCGGTCAGGGCAGGATAGCAGATATCGTAAACGGAAAATCCAATGACCGCCGTGAGATATTTGAAGAAGCGGCAGGCATTTCAAAATTCCGTTCAAAGAAAAAAGAAGCCGAAAAAAAGCTTGCGGCGGCTGAGGATAATCTCTCTCGTATCAATGACATCATGGGAGAGATAGAAGGACGAATAGGTCCGCTTAAAGCGCAGGCTGAAAAGGCGGAGAAGTTCAGAGTCCTTGATGAAGAAAAGAGAAAGCTGGAAGTCTCAGTATGGGTGCATAAGCTCAATGAGTATATGAGCCAAATAGCAGGTTATGAGGAGAAGCTTTCTGCTGTAAAAAAAGAGTACGAGGTCATCACGCAGGAGCTTGAAAGCATTGAAGATGATATAAATGACAGCTTTGCAAAGAGCGCTGAAAAATCTGAGCTTGCTGACAGCTACAAAAATCAGATACATCAGGTGGAGCTTGAAAACTCTCAGGCACTGTCAAAGATCGCAGTATATGAGAATGATATTTCTCACCTTGAAGATAATATTTTGAAGCTTAAAGAGCAGATAAGTGAGTCCAACTCATCAAAATACTATCTTGAGGCTGAGCTGAAAACACGCAGACAGGAGCTTGAAGAACTCGACGAGAAAAAAGCAAAGCAGCAGGAAGCTGTAGATTGTAAGGAAAAAGAGCTTTCTGAGCTTATTGATAAAACTGCATTATCTGACAAGTCGGTAAGTGAAGCTGGAAGCTTTATAAATGAGCTTTACATGAAAAAGTCGGAAGTTTCATTCAGACTTGAAAATGCTAAAAACAACCTTTCGGATATTGATGAGCAGATCGAAAATTCTCTTGAAAGAAAAAAACAGCTTGAAGAACACTCAAAACTTTCTTCAAAGGAATTAAAGGAACTGCGTGAATCAAAAGGCAAAGCTGACGAAAACAAGCAGGAGCTTACAAACCGCATGAGCGGACTTGCAAAGCTTCTTGAAACTAGAAACACGAAGCTTTCAGAATGTCGCAAAAATCTCACAGATACGGAAATACAGCTCCGTGACGTTGAGAACAGGATAAAGACTATAGCTGACCTTGAAAACTCCATGGAGGGCTTTCAGTTCAGCGTAAAGCATATAATGAAAGCCTCACAGCAGGGTAGGATAAGCGGCATTTGCGGTACTGTTTCTCAGCTTATATCTGTTGAAACAAAATACTCTGTAGCCATTGAAACTGCGTTGGGTGGGGCACTTCAGAACATTGTCGTAAATAATGAGGACTCTGCTAAGAGAGGTATCAGGCTTCTGAAAGAGAACAGAGCAGGCCGTGCAACATTTCTGCCTGTTACGTCAGTTCGAGGAAACAGGCTAAATATGCCGCAACTTGAAAATGAGGACGGCTTTGTGGCTCTAGGCTGTGAGCTTGTTAAGTATGACAGCCAGTTTGAGGGCGTAATCAACAGCCTTTTAGGCAGGATATGTATAGCAGAGGATATCGACAGTGCAACCCTTATCGCAAAGAAATACGGCTATAAATTCCGCATCGTTACCCTGGACGGACAAGTGATAAACGCGGGCGGCTCATTCACAGGAGGAAGCGTTTCCAAACAGACAGGTCTGCTTACAAGAAAAAATGAAGCGGAAGCACTTGCTAAAAAGAAAACTGCACTTGAAAACTCCTTTACAGAGCTTAAACAGCAGGTTGAGAAGCTAAATCAAGAGGTTTCAAAATACACCGCTGATACCGAGGGACTAAGGGAAAAGCTTTCACAGGTAAACAGCGATATACTCCGTTTTGAAATGGAAATAAAGCGTGTTTCAGAGTATTATTCTGACTATGAAAACAAGCTTGATGAGATAGAAACATTTATCGAAACGCTGAAAAATAAATACAAGATAGTAAGCGGAGATATCGACAAGGCTCAGACGGAACTTTCAGAAATCGAAGCTGAGATATCAGATAATGAAGCCAAGCTTGCCGACTCTCAAAACGAGCAGGCAGAACTTAAAAATAAGCGTGAACAGCTCAGCGAAGAGCTTTCGCAAATGAAGATAATGGCGGCAGAGTTATCCAAAGACCTTGATGCCTGCAAGCTTTCAATATCACAGCTTGAAGAAACTATCGGCGACAGTGATACTGACAGCGGCAAGTTGAACGATAATATCTCCGAGTGTGAAAAGAAAATAGCCGAGAAGAAAGAGCTTATTTTTCAGACCAAACAGGAACTCAGCGGTGCTGACGAAAAGATAGCCGCCGCACAGAAAATGGCGGAGCAGGCTCAGCGTGAGCATATTGAGCTTGACAATGCAGCAAACAAACTTCGCACCAAGCAGAAGCACAAAATGGACGAGAAGGAAACACTTTCAGGTCAGCTTACAAGAGCGGAGGAACAGAAAAAATCTGTTACTGCAGGCTTTGATAAGCTTGTGGCACAGCTTTGGGACGATTATGAGCTTACAAGAAGCGACGCTGCAGAGATAGCCGAGGATATTGTGGATATAACGGTAGCTAACAGGCGACTCAACGAACTTCGTGGAAAGATAAGAAATCTTGGAAGCGTAAACCTTGGAGCTATAGAGGAATATGCAGAAGTGTCACAACGACACGAATTTCTCACAGGTCAGCTTAATGACGTAAATACGTCAAAAACAGAACTTGAAAAACTTATCGAGGATCTGACAGAAAATATGAAGAATATGTTCACCGACAGCTTTGAGCGCATAAATGCGAACTTCAAGAAAATTTTCACCGAGCTTTTCGGTGGTGGTCAGTGCGAGCTTATTCTCACAGACCCAAACAATGTCCTTGAATGTGGTATTGAGATAAACGTTCAGCCGCCAGGCAAGGTCATAACAAACCTTATGTCCCTTTCAGGCGGAGAGCAGGCTCTGGTGGCTATTGCAATTTATTTTGCGATCCTGAAAATTTCGCCATCACCTTTCTGTCTTCTCGATGAGATAGAAGCGGCGCTTGATGATGTGAACGTAAGTAAATATGCACAATATCTGCACCACCTTACAGATAAAACACAGTTTATCACCATTACTCACAGACGTGGAACAATGGAAGAAGCTGACGTTCTGTATGGCGTAACGATGCAAGAAAAGGGTGTTTCCAAGCTTCTTAAAATGGACGTTTCGGAAACACGTCAAATGAAACTTGAATAGGAGTGAAGAAATGGGATTTTTTGAAAAGCTGAAAAATGGTCTTAAAAAGACTAAAGACTCAATGATGGGCAGAATAGAAAGTCTGCTCCATTCATTCAGCAAAATAGATGAAGATCTTTTTGAGGAGCTTGAAGAAACGCTTATCCTCTGCGATATCGGTGTTACAACTTCTGAAAAGATATGCGATAAGCTCAGACAGAAAGTCAAGCAGGAGGGCGTTAAAGAGCCTGAAAAAATCAAGGATATGCTTAAAGAGATAATCACAGAAATGCTCGGTGAGGATCAGAAGCTCGATATGTCAACAACACCGTCAGTTATACTGGTTATCGGTGTAAACGGTGTTGGCAAAACAACAACTATCGGCAAGCTTGCTTATCAGCTTCACAAACAAGGCAAAAAGGTTATCGTTGCGGCGGCTGATACTTTCAGAGCGGCTGCTATTGACCAGCTCGAAGTGTGGACAGAGCGAGCAGGGGTAGACATAATCAAGCACAACGAAGGTTCAGACCCTGCTTCCGTGGTATTTGACGCACTGGTGGCGGCTAAGGCAAGACAGGCTGACGTTGTTATATGCGATACCGCAGGACGTCTTCACAATAAGAAAAACCTTATGGACGAGCTGAAAAAGATATCCCGTATAGTTCACCAGCAGGCAGAGGGCTGCGCTCTCGAAGTTCTGCTTGCGCTTGACGCTACAACGGGACAGAACGCAGTTAATCAGGCAAGACAGTTCAACGAAGTAGCTGATATAACGGGTATTATTCTTACCAAGCTTGACGGCACAGCCAAGGGTGGAATAATTATCAGCATAACCGATGATCTGCAAGTGCCTGTAAAGCTTGTTACAGTAGGCGAAAGAATAGACGACATACAGCCGTTTTCAGCAAGAGATTTTGTTGAAGCGCTGTTTGAATAATAGAATATTGGATTAGACACTTAAAAGTATAAAATCAGGGGGAATTTTTTATGGATAAGGTTTTGTTTGTAGTTGATATGCAGGAAATGTATGTAGGAAGGGGCAGAGATAAAACCACATACTCATATGATGCCGAATCACTTATCGACGCCATAAACAAGCGTATCTCTGCTTATAAAGCTGAGGAGGTCTTTTATATCGTCAGCTACAAAAAGGGACTTTTGGGTGGAGGAATGCCCAAAGAGGGAACACCTGCGGCTAGCTTTCCAGCAAAGCTGAAAGTTGTATCCAAAAATATTTATTCCAAAAGCAAGCCCGATGCTTTTTCAAACGTTGCTCTTGAAGATTTTATGAGAGCAAGGAATGTGAAAGAGATAGAATTTGTAGGTGTTGATGGTGGTATCTCCGTTATCAACACTGCAATAGGTGCTATTGAATGTGGAATGAAAGTTGTTTTCAACGAAGAATGTATCGGTACAGTTTTCAAAGATAAGGCAAACAAATGCCGTGAAAAATTAAAGAAAAATAAGGTAACTTATATACACAACTAAAGGAGAAAAAATGAAACTTGTTATTGCAAGCAACAATAAAGGCAAGATAAGAGAATATAAACAGATTCTTGAGCCGCTTGGTTATGAGGTGTTCTCGCAATCAGAGGCAGGTCTGATACTTGATGTTGAGGAAACAGGCACTACTTTTGCTGAAAACTCTGCACTAAAAGCAAGAGCTGCATTCAAGCTTTGCGGCTGTGCTGTACTTGCAGACGACAGCGGTCTTGAGATAGACGCCCTGGATGGTGAGCCTGGAGTATATTCAGCAAGATATGGCGGACTCGAAACTGATGATGAGCGTACCGCTCTTGTGCTTAAAAAAATGAAGGAAATACCTGATGATAAAAGGGGAGCACACTTTACCTGTACAATACACTTTATCAAAGCAGACGGTGAAGAGATAGCCGTTGAGGGAAAAGTATTCGGTAAGATAGCTCACGAGCCTGTTGGCGAAAACGGCTTCGGCTATGACCCTATTTTCATGTATGGGAACAAGAGCTTTGCTCAGGTTGACTCAGAAACAAAGAATACCGTTTCCCATAGAGCAAACGCACTGAAAGCTTTGCTTGAACAGCTCACAAAGCAGTAAACTGAAAGGATTTAGATTATGATTACAACTAAACAAAGAGCAGAACTCAAAGGTATGGCTTCGCTTATACAGCCTGCTTTTCAGATAGGCAAGGGCGGAGTTAATGACGCTCAGGTGGCACAGATAGACGATTATCTGAGAGTTCACGAGCTTGTAAAAATAAAGGTGCTTGACAACTCAATGTACACCGCAAGAGAAGCCGCAGAGGAGATTGCTGAAAAGATATCTGCTGAAGTCGTTCAGGTAATAGGCTCAAAGGCGGTGCTTTATAAACGCAATGAGAAGCAGCCTGTTATAAAATTAAAGTCAAAGTAATGAAAATAGGTGTTTTCGGCGGCACGTTCAATCCTGTTCACTTAGGGCATCTAAATTGCCTTAAAAGCGTAGCGGAGCAGGCGAGCCTTGACAAGATGATCGTCATGCCTGACAGAATACCTCCACATAAGCAAGCGGAGGACTTAGCTTCCTCTGAGGATAGGTTGAATATGTGCAGACTTGCTTTTGCAGATATCCCATGTGTGGAAATATCCGATTGGGAACTTAAGCAAGAGGGCAAAAGCTATTCAGTGATAACACTCAGACATCTAAAAGAGATATATCCACATGATAAGCTGTTTTTTATAATGGGTAGTGATATGTTGCTTTCATTTGAAGAATGGTATCAGTATAAGGAGATATTATCACTTTCGGCACTTATCTGCGTTGCACGCTCGCATGAGGACATTGACCACATAGAGGTGAAAGCCAAACAGCTCAAAGCCGAGGGTGGAGAGATAATCATAGTAAAAACCGACCCATTTGAGGTGTCTTCAACTGAGATACGTCAAATGCTCAAAAAAAATGTTGATTGCTCTTGCTATTTGAGTGAAAATGTTGTACAATATATAGTGGACAAAAATTTGTATAACCGAGGTTTTCTAAGTGGCAGATAAAAAAACAATAGGCATTTATAAAGCATACCTAAAAGAACATTTATCAAAAAAGAGATACACACACTCTATGAACGTGGCAAATTCCGCTGTGGAGCTTGCAAAAAGATATGGTGCTGACGCAGACAAGGCTTATATTGCAGGACTTTTGCATGATGTTGCAAAAGAGATACCAGCATTGGAGCTTGCGGCTATAGTTTCTAAATCTTCACTTGATGTGTGCGATATAGAGAAAAAGGCTGTTCCTCTGTTTCACGGTATTGCAGGGGCAGAGCTTGTGCAGACGCTTTTTGATATCCATGATCCTGAGATAATCTCAGCTATACGCTATCATACAGTTGCCTGTGGCAATATGCCCAAGCTTAGCCAGATAGTATATCTTGCAGACCTTATTTCTGCGGACAGGGATTATAAAGACGTAAAGAAAATGAGAAAGTATGCCGAACAAAGCTTGGAGAAAGCAATGTTTGAGGCTTTGAAATTCTCAATAAAAGACTCAGTGGAAAAGGGTAATACTATCCCTGTTTCCACACTTGAAGCATATAATGATTTTGCCGATAATTCAAAATAAAGGAGATTTTTATGGATAATATTTCACAGAATGAAAAGCTGTCAACTATTGTTAAAGCTCTTGATTCAAAAAGAGCAGAGGACATCAGGATAATAAAGATCGGTGACCTGACTATAGTTGCGGATTATTTTGTTATAGCAAATGGTACTTCAAGCACTCAGACAAAGGCCCTTGCTGAGGAAGTTGAGTTCAAAATGAGCCAGCTTGGCATTGAACCTAACAGAACAGAGGGCTATCAGGGTGCAACTTGGGTCGTACTTGATTACGGTGATATCATAGTTCATGTTTTCTATAAGGAAACAAGAGATCATTACAATCTTGAAAGACTATGGTCTGACGGCAAGGATATCGACGTAAAGCAGTTCTTACCAGACGAGCCACAGGATTAATTTTGACAATTATAATTTAACAAAGGATTGATAAAGATGAAAGAATACAATTTTTCGGCCATAGAAAGCAAATGGCAGAAATACTGGGACGAGCATAAGACTTTTGAGGCAAGCAATGACTTTTCAAAGAAGAAATTTTACGGACTTGTAGAGTTTCCTTATCCGTCAGGTCATGGAATGCATGTTGGACATATCAAGGCGTATTCTGGTCTAGAAGTTGTAAGCCGTAAAAGACGTATGCAGGGCTATAATGTTCTTTTCCCTATAGGCTTTGACGCTTACGGTCTGCCTACAGAGAACACAGCTATCAAAACAGGTGTTCACCCAAGAAAGGTAACAGACGACAATATCAAGAAGTTCACGGGGCAGCTTAAAAGAGTAGGTTTTTCATTTGACTGGTCAAGAGTTATCGATACCACTGATGAAAATTACTATAAGTGGACACAGTGGATATTCCTTAAAATGTTTGAGAATGGTCTTGTATTCAGAGATAAGACCCTTGTAAATTATTGCCCAAGCTGTAAGGTCGTTCTTTCAAATGAGGACTCACAGGGCGGTCATTGCGATGTTTGCCACAGCGAGATAGTTCAGAAAACTAAAGAAGTATGGTATCTGAGGATCACAGAATACGCTGACAAGCTTCTTCAGGGACTTGAAGAAGTTGACTATCTGCCTAACATCAAACTCCAGCAGCAGAATTGGATAGGAAAATCAACAGGTGCATTTGTAAACTTCAAGATCAAAGAGCAGGATGAACAGCTCAAGATCTACACTACACGTCCTGACACACTTTACGGCGTTACATTCATGGTAATCGCTCCTGAACATCCTATCATCCAGAAATACAGAAATAGTATTGCAAACATTGCTGATCTTGACGCTTATAAGACAGAGTGTGCAAAGAAGAGCGAATTTGAGAGAACTCAGCTCGTTAAGGATAAAACAGGCGTTAAGATAGACGGTCTGACAGCTATCAATCCTATCACAGGCAAAGAGATACCTATCTACATCTCAGACTATGTTATGATGGGATACGGCACAGGCGCTATCATGGCTGTGCCTGCTCACGATACAAGGGACTATGATTTTGCAAAGAAGTTCGGCATTGACATAATCGAAGTCATCAAGGGCGGCGACATTTCTAAGGAAGCCTACACAGGCGACGGCGAAATGGTCAACTCTGGTGAGCTTAACGGCATAACAAACAAAAAAGAAGCTATCGAAAAGATGCTTACTGTTCTTGAAAAACTGGGCTGCGGTGAAAAGGGCGTTCAGTATAAGATGAAAGACTGGGCTTTCAATCGTCAGAGATATTGGGGCGAGCCTATCCCGATAGTACATTGCCCTCACTGCGGAATGGTCGCTGTGCCATATGATGAGCTTCCACTTAAATTGCCACCGGTAGAGAACTTTGAGCCTGGTACAGACGGCGAAAGCCCTCTGGCTAAGATAGACTCTTTCGTACACTGCAAATGTCCTAAGTGTGGCTGTGACGCAAAGAGAGAAACAGATACAATGCCACAGTGGGCTGGTTCTTCATGGTACTTCCTGCGTTATTGCGATCCTAACAACAATGACGAGTTTGCTTCACAGGAAGCACTGAAATATTGGATGCCTGTTGATTGGTATAACGGTGGTATGGAGCACGTTACACGTCATATGATCTATTCACGTTTCTGGCACAAGTTCCTCTACGATCTCGGTCTTGTACCAACTTCAGAGCCTTATGCAAAGAGAACAGCTCAGGGTCTTATCCTTGGACCTGATGGTGAGAAGATGAGTAAGTCAAGAGGAAACGTTGTTGACCCTAACGATGTTGTTGACGAATACGGTGCAGATGTTCTCAGACTTTATGTTCTGTTCATGGGTGACTATGAAAAGGCAGCTCCATGGAGCGAGAGCAGTGTTAAGGGCTGTAAGAGATTTGTGGACAGAATTTGGGCTTTGCAGGATAAGGTAGTTGACAGCGACGAGTACAGCGACAAGCTGAGATCGCTCATGCACAAGACTATCAAGAAGGTATCCGATGATATTGAGTCAATGAAGTTCAATACTGCTATTGCCGCAATGATGACGCTTCTTAATGAGATATATAATGTTGGCTCTATCACAAAGAAAGAGTTCAGAGATCTTCTTATCATACTCAATCCTTTTGCACCTCATGTTACAGAAGAACTTTATCAGATGATCGGTTGCGAGGGAGTTCTTGACGAGCAGGAGTGGGTAACATATGATGAAGCACTCTGCAAGGACGATACTATCGAGATCGTTTGTCAGATAAACGGCAAGGTAAAATCCAAGCTCACAATACCTACAGACGCAGCTAAGGACGACGTTATCGCACTTGCTAAGGCTGACGAAGCTATCGTTAAGGCAACGGAAGGCAAAAATATAGTCAAGGAAATCTATGTTCCTAACAAGCTTGTAAATCTGGTTGTAAAGTAAGCGAAAATTTCCTCAGAAAAATCAAAAAAAGAGCCAGAAAGCTATTGACTTTTTGGTGGAAATATAGTATAATTAAATTTGTAATTATATCGGTTTTATAAATTCCGCAGATTAAAGACAGAGCGGTCCGAAAGAGTAGGACTGGGGGAACGTAAAGCGTTTCAGTTTGCTTTTGCAGACACCTTCACTATCACCGTTGATTTTCGGAAATTCCGATAGAATTGCCTCTGTCACAGGTGGCAAAGGGAGGGAATAATTTTGGCAGAAATCCGTGTTGGAAAGAACGAAACTTTGGATACAGCACTTAAGCGTTTCAAGAGATCATGTGCAAGAGACGGCGTTATCGCAGAGGTTCGTAAAAGAGAACACTACGAAAAGCCTTCGGTAAAGCGTAAGAAGAAGTCCGAAGCTGCTCGTAAGCGTAAATACTAATATGTAATTAAAGGCGGGCATTTTTATGTCCGCTTTTTATTTTATACTACAGGAGTTTTTTTATGTTCAAACCAACTTATGTTTTTGACAAGGTAGGAGAGATAACCCCCGATTTTCTTGCTAAAAAGCATATCAAGGGGCTGCTCCTCGATCTTGATAATACGCTGACAACACATAACAATCCCGTTCCCCCGCAGTCGAGTCTTGATTGGCTTGCTAAGATGAAAGCGGCAGGGATAAAGCTTATGATCGTTTCAAACAATCATGCTCCAAGGGTAAAGCCTTTTGCAGAGCAGTTGGAGCTTGACTTTGTACCTGAAGGCAAAAAACCGCTGACCTTTGGATATACCAAAGCTATAGCTAAGCTGGGTCTTAATAAGAAAAATGTTGCGGCTGTGGGTGATCAGATATTCACTGACGTGCTTGGCTCAAATCTGAAAGGTATACGCTCAATATTCGTGTTCCCAATAAAGCCTGAAACGAGCTTGCCATTTCGATTTAAAAGAGCTTGTGAAAAGCCGTTTTTACCAAAGCTCAAATAGCATAAAACGAAAGGAATGATACTAATGTCGGCAAAATTCGGACCTGCGGGAAACAGCGAGGCTTTTTCCATTAAATATAAAACAACACTTCAAGCTCCGGGATATCTCGAAGCAATGGGGCTTGACCACTATGAATATCAGTGTGGCAGGGGAGTTAAGGTCTCCGATAAAATAGCTTTTGCCTTGAAAGATAAGGCTAAAGAGCATAATATCACGCTTTCGCTCCATGCGCCGTATTTTATTTCGCTTTCAAGCCTTGAAGCTGAAAAGCGTGACAACAGCATAAATTATATTCTGCAATCCTGTGACGCTGCAAGCAGAATGGGTGCTGATAGAATAGTTATCCATTCAGGAAGCTGTGCGAAAATAAGCAGAGAGGACGCTTTGGAACTTGCTAAAGATACTCTCACAAGGGCTAGAAAAGCAGCCGTTGAGCAGGGCTTTGAGCATATCGTTTTTTGCCCTGAAACTATGGGCAAGGTAAATCAGCTTGGTAACTTAACAGAAGTGTTGGAGCTTTGCAAGCTTGATGATACGTTCCTGCCGACAATAGATTTCGGACATCTCAACGCAAGAGAGTTCGGCTATATAAAAGGTAAGGCAGAGTATGAGAAAATGCTTGATGAAGTGGAAAATGCTATCGGTCACGACAGGCTGAAAATATTCCACAGCCATTTTTCTAAGATAATGTTTACAAATCCAGGAGGTGAGAAAAAGCACCTGACTTTTGACGATAATCAAGGCTTTGGACCTGACTATGAGCCGCTTATGGAGATAGTCGCAAAGAAAGATCTTTCACCTATATTCGTCTGTGAAAGTGCAGGCACTCAGGACAAAGACGCACTGACAATGAAGAATTTTTATTTGTCGGTGAAATAAAGATAGGAGAGTATTGATATGAAAAAAATACTTGTTATACATGGTCCTAACCTTAATCTTCTGGGCGAGCGTGAGCCTGGAGTTTACGGTACAGATACATTCGAGAGCATAAACAACGAGATAATCGAGCATGCAATGAAATATGAGTTTCACTGCGACGTTTATCAGTCAAACCATGAGGGTGAAATAATCGACAAGCTTCACCTTGCTAGAAAAAATTATGACGGCGTTATACTTAACGCAGGCGCTTATACACACTATAGCTATGCTATCAGAGACGCCATCGCCGCAATAAAGATTCCTGTCGTTGAGGTACATCTGAGCAATATACACTCCCGTGACGAATTCAGACACACTTCTGTTATCGCACCTGTATGCGTGGGTCAGATAAGCGGGTTCGGAAAGTATTCATACTACATGGCTGTTGACGCTTTGTATTACAAATGGAAAAATGAAAGCGGTGCAGACAATGACTGATCTTGAAAAACTTTGTTCACGAGTAACAGAAGCGGCAGATTGTGCTGTTATCACTGACGATGTGAACAGAAGATATTTCACCGCAATGAAATCAAGTGCAGGAACTCTAGTGGTTTTTCCGGAAAAAGCGTATTTTATCATAGATTTCAGATATATTGAAAAGGCAAAGAAAACTGTCACAGCTTGCGAGGTCATTTTGCAGGACAAGCTCTATGAGCAGATAAACAGCCTTATTGAAAAGCATGGTGCAAAAACAGTTTCTGTTAATGCCGATACCTGCACACTTTCCGAGCTTATCGCATATCAGCAAAAGCTTAATGCTGAGGTCATCGCAGACACAAAGCTTGCGGAAATAATAAGAGAGATCAGAACAGTTAAATCCCAAGAGCAGATAGACAAGATAATCAAAGCACAGCGTATCGCTGAAAAGGGTTTTGCACATATGCTTGACTTTATCAAGGTCGGCAGAACTGAAAAAGAAATTCAGCTGGAGCTTGACTATTATATGCTTAAAAATGGTGCTGAAGCTCTGTCTTTTGACACTATTGCACTTTCAGGCTCTAATACTTCGCTTCCACATGGTGTACCATCTGACAAAAAAGTTGAGAGCGGTGAGTTCGTGCTTATGGATTTCGGAGCAACTTATGATGGCTGGCACAGCGATATGACTAGAACTGTATGCGTAGGCAAACCTAGTGACAAGATGAAGTCTGTATACGAAACTGTCCTTAATGCACAGCTTTCAGCTCTTGACGCAGTAAAGGCAGGTATGTCAGGAAAAGAGCTTGACAAGATAGCTAGAGATATCATAACTGATGCAGGCTACGGCGATAATTTCGGACATTCTCTTGGTCATGGAGTTGGCGTTGAGATACACGAAAGCCCTTATGCTTCGCCTAGCAGGGAAGATATATTGCCTGAAAATTCGATCGTAACAGTAGAGCCAGGTATTTATCTTGAGGGCAAGTTTGGTGTGAGAATAGAAGATTTTGTTGTTGTTACAGAAAACGGATGTATCAATATGACAAAAGCCCCTAAAGAGCTTATTTGCTTGTAACTTTTTTTGATTTTTGGTAAAAAAGTTTTCAAAAGCTATTGCAATAAACAAATAAATATGGTAAAATAAATATAGAGGTATGCGGACATTTTGAACTGTGTACACATTAATTAAGAATGTTTATGGAGGTACTAAATAATGGTAACTGCTGGTGATTTCAGAAACGGCGTGACTTTTGAAGAGGACGGCAACGTAATGCAGATCGTTGAGTTTCAGCACGTTAAACCTGGTAAGGGTGCAGCGTTCGTCAGAGCAAAGGTTAGAAATGTAATTTCAGGTTCTGTTGTTGAAAAGACATACAATCCAACAGCTAAATTCCCAACAGCATATGTTGAGAGAAAGGATATGGAGTATTCTTACAATGACGGCGATCTTTATTATTTCATGGATCCAGAGAGCTATGAGCTTGTTCCAGTAAACAAGGCTGAGCTTTCAGATAACTTTAAGTTCGTAAAGGAAAACATGGTATGTAAGATCCTTTCTTACAAGGGTACAGTATTCGGCGTAGAGCCTCCATACTTTGTTGATCTTGAAGTAACAGAGACAGAGCCTGGTATCAAGGGCGATACAGCTACAAATGCTACAAAGCCTGCAACAGTTGAAACTGGTGCTGAGATCAGAGTTCCTCTGTTCATCAACACAGGCGACAGAATAAGAATCGATACTCGTACATGTGAGTACATGGAAAGAGCATAAGTTTTAGCCTTTACGGTTTTTAGAAACGGAGGGAATATTATGGAGCTGTCAAAGAAGGTTGCATATTTAAAGGGACTTATGGAAGGTCTTAAGATTGACGATTCCACAAACGAAGGAAAGATATTGACAATTATGGCTGATATTCTTGATGAGATGTCTGCTACAGTTGAAGATATTGCCGAAGAAGTTGACGAAACAGTTGAGCTTGTAGATACTCTTGACGAGGATCTCGGCGAGATAGAAGAGCTTATTTACGGTGATGATGATGACGATGACGACGATTGTTGTTGCGACGATGATTGTTGTTGTGATGATGACGATGATGATGATAACGCTATGTATGAGTGTGTATGCCCTAACTGCGGTGACACAATAATGCTCGGCGAGAACATTATCGCTGACGGTTCTATTGACTGTCCAAACTGTGGAGAGAGCCTTGAGTTTGATTTCTCAGAAATTGAGGACGAGGACAACGAGGATTGATCTCATAAAAAGTGTTCAGCAAAATTTAATAATGTGTTTCAGGGGTGGTGAAATTCCACACCGGAGGTGATCGAATAGTATTCGTAAGTCCTCGACCGCAGAAATGCGCTGATTCGGTGAAAATCCGAAACCGACGGTAAAGTCCGGATGGAAGAAACGACAGATCAATAACGCATAAATTGCACCCTGATTTTATTTTCAGGGTGCTTTTGCTTTTGCTGCTGTTTCTCCCGATAATTTTATTATTTGGAGGAATTAAAATGACAAGTGATAACACTATGCCAAGAAATAAAACTTTTACAACAAGAAAAATGGTAACGGTGGCAATGCTCAGCGCCATAGCTACTGTGATATATTACCTTGATTTCCCTGTGCCACTTATGCCAGGATTTATCAAGCTTGACCTTTCAAACGTTATATCCCTGCTGGCAGGTTTCTCAATGGGACCTATTGCAGGCGTGATCGTTTGCCTTATCAAGAACGTTATCCAGTTGATTATAAAGGGACTAGGCACAACAATGGGTATCGGCAACATCTTCGACTTTGTAACAAGCGCAGCTTTTGTGCTGACGGCTTCTGTTATATACCACAAGAAAAAAACCAGAAAGAATGCTATCATAAGCTGTATCATTGGCACTTTGGTTTTCACAGTAATAAGCTTGCCGTTGAATTATTTTATCGTTTATCCTATATACTTTAAAGCATTCGGCGGAGAAGCTGCTATACTCGGTATGTACCAGCAGATAATGGGTAGTGTAAAGAATATTTTCTCTGCACTGTGTATTTTCAATCTGCCTTTTACTTTTGTGAAGGGTATTATTTGTGCATTGGTCACAATTCTTATTTATAAGCCTTTGTCGCCTATTCTTAAAGGCAAAGACTAAAACAAAATTAATGCTGAACACAAAAAAAGCCTTGGCAGGCACATTCCTGTCAAGGCTTTGATATTTATTATTTAACTGCTTCAAGAAGATCATTGATCTTGTCTGTCTTTTCCCAAGCTACATTAAGATCCTCACGACCCATATGACCATAAGCTGCAAGCTGCTTGTACTGTGGCTTTCTAAGGTCAAGGCTCTTGATTATTGCAGCAGGGCGAAGGTCAAATACCTTTTCTACAGCTGCCTCTATCTTTTCATCAGAAACCTTTCCTGTGCCGTATGTGTCGACCATGATTGAAACAGGGTGAGCAACACCGATAGCGTACGCAAGCTCAACCTCGCACTTCTTGGCAAGACCTGCTGCAACGATATTCTTTGCAACGTATCTTGCAGCATATGTTGCGCTTCTGTCAACCTTTGTAGGATCTTTTCCAGAGAAAGCACCACCACCGTGACGAGCATATCCACCGTATGTGTCAACGATTATCTTTCTTCCTGTCAGACCACTGTCGCCCTGAGGGCCGCCGACTACAAATCTTCCTGTTGGGTTTACAAAATAAGTAGTGTTCTCATCAAGAAGTTCAGCAGGGATAACTGTCTTTATAACGTTCTCGATAATATCTTCTCTTATCTGCTCCAGTGTTACAGCGTCATCATGCTGTGAAGAAACTACAACAGCGTCAACTCTTGTTGGCTTGCCATCATCATATTCAACTGTTACCTGAGTTTTTCCGTCCGGTCTGAGATATGGCAAAGTGCCGTTCTTTCTAACTTCTGTAAGTTTAAGAGCAAGCTTGTGAGCAAGTGATATAGGCATTGGCATAAGTTCAGGTGTTTCGTCGCAAGCAAAACCGAACATGATACCCTGATCGCCTGCACCTGTATCGAATGCGTTTTCAGCTCTGCCTTCGAGAGCGTTGTCAACACCCATTGCAATATCAGGCGACTGCTTGTCTATAGTTGTGAGAACTGAACAGGTGTGTCCGTCAAAACCATACTTGGCTCTGTCATAGCCTATACCGACAACTGTATCTCTAACGATCTGTGGTATGTCGATTATAGCCTTTGTTGTTATCTCGCCCATGCACATTACTACACCTGTTGTAGTGACCGTTTCGCAGGCAACTCTTGACATAGGATCCTGCTCCAGCAGAGCGTCAAGTATAGCGTCAGAGATCTGATCGCATATTTTGTCAGGATGTCCCTCAGTAACCGACTCAGATGTAAATAAATACTTTGACATAAAAATACCTCTTTTCTGAATATTTGTTAATCTAAAAACAGCCACAAAAAAAGCGCTTCATTCCGAAACGCTTGAAATTACTCAATTTCCTCATCTTTCGGAAATAACCGCAGGATTTAGCACCTTAACTAACGCTAGGTTGCTGGGCTTCACAGGACCTGTTTCCTCCACCACTCTTGATAAGGCTATTTAATTTTAACAAAGTATATTATACACCATATATCGACTATTGTCAACTGTTTTACACATAATTATAGATTATTTTAATGTTTCGTAATAAATCAGCAAATGCTAATAAAAGCATTGACTTACTAGGACAAGTTCGTTATAATATAAAAAGAGGTGAGTTTTTTTGAAAAATGACAATTCAAATATAAGAACATTGTTTCTGACCTTTCTTAAGATAGGCGTTTTTACCTTTGGCGGAGGATATGCAATGATAGCCTTGCTTGAAACAGAATTTTGTGTGCGCAAAAATTGGCTTGATAAAAAAGAATTTCTCGATATGACAGCTATATCAGAGTCCACCCCCGGACCAACTGCTGTAAACAGTGCTACATATATCGGCTACAAAATAGACGGTGTGCGGGGTGCTATTGCGGCAACTGTCGGTGTGTGCATACCGTCGTTTTTTATAATCTACATAATATCACTTTTCTTTGACAAATTTCTGTCTTTAAAAGTAGTCTACGCTGGATTCCGTGGCATTCAGGTGGGTGTAATATATCTTATACTTACTGCAGGACTAAGAATGTTGAAAGCACTTGATAACACATTGCTTGACAAAATTATAATGCTTGGAGTTTTCATAATGATGATACTTTTCACACTTTTTTCTGTGAAGTTTTCATCAGTATTTTATATTATCATAAGTGGTGCTGTGGGCATTGCCGTGTATCTGATTAAAACCCTCAGAAAGAGAAGTACAATAAAATGATATATCTCAAACTTTTTCTCATTTTTCTTGAAATAGGCGCAGTGTCATTCGGCGGAGGATATGGAATGATATCCATTATCCGTGAAAAAGTTCTTACCTTTGGCTGGCTCAGTGAGGACGAATTTGTGAACTTTATTGCCGTATCTGAGTCCACCCCTGGACCACTTGCCGTGAACATGGCGACCTTTGTAGGCTCATCGCAGGCAGGCTTCATAGGCGGATTGATAGCCACTCTTGGCGTTGTGTTGCCTTCGTTCGTGATAATATTCATCATAGCTTCGATCATGAAGGATTTGCTTAAATACTCAGGGGTAAAAGCAATGCTTTCAGGCATTCGTCCTTGCGTTGTTGCAATGATACTCGCCACTGGCATTACAATGGCTTTATCTTCACTGCTAAATATCACCACCATAAATTCAAAGCCTGCTTTTGACTATAAAGCGTTGATAATATTCCTGCTCATAGCCTTGGCAGATGTGCTTCTTTTGAAACTGAAGAAATTCAAGCTTTCACCGATCACAATTATCGTAAGCTCCGCCTTTCTCGGCATAATATTCTATTAAAAAAAGCTGTAACACCGCAAAGTGCTACAGCTTTTAATATTTGTGATATGAAAATTAACCCAGAAGCTTTTTAAGTCTCTCGTCAACAGCCTTAAGGAAGTCCACTGTATTTACTTTCTTCTTATTTTCAAGTGTAGAAAGCAGATAAAGATCACCTGTCATAACACCGTCTTCAATAGTTTCGATAGTTGCCTTTTCAAGACAATCAGCAAAGTTCATAAGTTCAGGCAGGTCATCAAGCTCGCCTCTTTTTCTCAGAGCGCCTGTCCATGCGAACAGTGTGGCAACTGAGTTTGTAGAAGTTTCTTCGCCCTTGAGGTGCTTGTAATAGTGTCTCTGAACAGTGCCGTGAGCAGCTTCGTACTCATAAATGCCGTCAGGTGAAACAAGAACAGAAGTCATCATAGCCAGTGAGCCATATGCTGTAGCTACCATGTCAGACATTACGTCACCGTCATAGTTCTTGCAGGCCCAGATATAACCGCCGTTTGAGCGAATAACTCTCGCAACAGCGTCGTCGATAAGAGTGTAGAAATACTCAATACCAGCCGCTTCAAACTTAGCCTTGTACTCGTTGTCGTATATCTCCTGGAAGATATCCTTGAATGTGTGGTCATACTTCTTTGAAATAGTATCCTTTGTAGCAAACCAAACATCCTGCTTCTTATCAAGTGCAAAATTAAAGCAAGCTCTTGCAAATGAAGCGATAGAAGTTGACTTGTTGTGCTGACCCTGAATGATTCCGTCGCACTCAAAGTTGTAAATTGTTTCTCTAGTTTCCTTGCCGTCCTTGTCAGTGCAAACAAGCTCTGCCTTTGAGCCAGCAGGGCATTTCATTTCAACGTTCTTATAAACGTCGCCGTATGCGTGACGAGCGATAGTGATAGGCTTTGTCCATGTAGGAATGTATGGAGTGATACCCTTAACAAGGATAGGAGTTCTGAAAACTGTTCCGTCAAGGATAGCTCTGATAGTGCCGTTAGGGGATTTCCACATTTCCTTGAGGTTGTATTCAGGCATTCTCGCAGCGTTAGGTGTGATAGTTGCGCACTTAACAGCAACGCCGTATTTCTTTGTAGCGTTTGCAGAGTCAACAGTTACCTGATCGTCGGTCTCATTTCTATGAACAAGACCAAGGTCATAGTATTCTGTTTTAAGGTCAATATATGGAGTAAGAAGAATATCCTTTATATCCTGCCAGATAATTCTGGTCATTTCGTCGCCGTCCATTTCAACGAGCGGTGTTTTCATCTGAATTTTTGCCATTGGTAAGACCTCCTATAAAGTAATAATGGAATATCCGTTGTTTTTAGCTATCGCAGATATCTTTTTGTAAACGTCAAGACTTGCAATGATAAGCTCATAGCTGTCGCTGTCAATATCTATCATACATATGCAAGCACCTTTGAGAGTGCTGTCCTTTGTGCCGAAAAGTTTCGAGAAAATCCCATAGGGACCTACATATCAGACTTTATTATTTTGAGAGCTGTTCTCTTGTGTAGTCAAGCAGACCGCCCGCGAGAATGATATCCTTTGTTCTGCCTGTAAGCTCGCAGAGAACTGGTATCTCAACACCTGTTGTCTTATTCACAACAGTAAGCTTAGACATATCAGCCTCAACATCTGCACGAACGTCAGCAAGAACGATCTCATCGCCCTGATTTATCTTGTCATAGTCAGCTTCATTTACAAATGTGAGCGGAAGGATACCTGCGTTGATAAGATTAGCTCTGTGTATTCTTGCAAAGCTCTTAACAAGAACAGCCTTTATGCCAAGATAGAGAGGAGCAAGTGCTGCGTGTTCTCTTGATGAGCCCTGACCGTAGTTTGAGCCGCCAACGATTATTGACTTGCCCATGTTCTTTGCACGTCTTGGGAAGTCCTCATCACATACTGTAAAGCAGTGCTGTGAAATAGCAGGGATATTTGAACGCAGTGGAAGTATCTTCGCACCTGCCGGCATGATGTGGTCGGTTGTGATATTGTCGCCCACCTTAAGTGATACCTGACAATCAATGCTGTCATCAAGCGGTGAAGTCTGTGGGAAAGGCTTGATATTTGGTCCTCTAAGAACCTCAACGCTGTCCATATCAGCCTCGTCAGCTGGCGGAACAACCATATTGTCGTTTATCTTGAAATGTTCAGGAAGCTTGAACTCAGGCATATCTCCAAGTGTTCTTGGGTCAGTGAGGTAGCCTGTGAGAGCTGAAACAGCAGCCATTTCAGGTGATACCAGATAGATCTGACCGTCCTTTGTACCTGAACGTCCCTCGAAGTTTCTGTTGAATGTTCTAAGTGAAACACCCTTTGAGTTAGGTGACTGACCCATACCGATACATGGGCCGCAAGCGGATTCAAGTATTCTTGCGCCTGCTGCTATCATATCAGCAAGTGCGCCGTTCTCAGCGATCATGTTAAGTACCTGCTTTGAGCCTGGAGCGATTGCAAGTGAAACGCTAGGGTCAACTGTCTTGCCCTTAAGAATGTGAGCAACTTTCATCATGTCAACATAAGAAGAGTTTGTGCATGAGCCGATACAAACCTGATCTATCTTAAGCTTTCCGATCTCATTTACGCTCTTAACGTTGTCAGGAGAATGAGGACAGGCAGCCAGTGGTACGAGCTGTGAAAGATCGATATCTATCTGTTCGTCATAAACAGCGTCATCATCAGCCTTTAGCTCGCTCCATACGTCAGCTCTGTCCTGAGCCTTCAGAAATGCAAGTGTTGTTTCGTCAGAAGGGAAGATAGATGTAGTTGCACCAAGCTCAGCACCCATATTTGTGATAGTTGCTCTCTCAGGGACTGTAAGTGTTTTTACGCCCTCGCCGCAGTATTCTATAACTTTGCCTACGCCGCCCTTTACAGACATTCTTCTGAGAACTTCAAGGATAACGTCCTTAGCTGATACCCATGGAGAAAGCTTGCCTGTGAGATTTACCTTTACTATCTTAGGATATGTGATGTAATAAGCACCACCACCCATTGCAACTGCAACATCAAGTCCACCTGCACCTATAGCGATCATTCCGATACCACCGCCTGTTGGAGTGTGGCTGTCAGAACCTATAAGGGTCTTACCTGGTATACCGAAACGCTCAAGATGTACCTGATGACAGATACCGTTTCCGGGACGTGAAAAATAAATGCCGTGCTTCTTGCAGACAGAACCGATAAATCTGTGGTCATCGGCATTCTCAAAGCCTGACTGAAGCGTGTTGTGGTCGATATAAGCTACAGACTTTTCCGTTCTGACACGAGGAACGCCCATTGCCTCATATTCAAGATAAGCCATTGTACCTGTTGCGTCCTGAGTAAGCGTCTGGTCGATACGGATACCGATCTCCTGACCCTTAACAAATTCGCCGTCAACAAGATGTGCTTTAAGTATTTTTTCTGTTAAAGTAAGTCCCATTGTAACAACAATCCTTTCAAAAATAACTGATATTAATATTTTATAACAAATTGCGATTTTTGTCAAGGTAAATATAAACATTTGCTTGATTTTATAGCGTTTTAGTGCATGTTTTTGCATGGTATACGTCAATTTACTGTATAAATTTTCATTTCTTACGATATCCTTACTTGACACGGCAAAGCGTATATTATATAATAGTTGTGTTATCAGAGAAAACAAGGCGGTGAAAAGCATGAAAGCAAAAACTGTTTTGATATTATTATCAGCAGTGATACTATGTCTTACAGGCTGTACAGAGTCACAAAAGCCCACAACAGTTGTGGATAATTCCTCTGCCGTGACTACATCATCAAGTGCTGACAGCGAAAGCGTCAATGATAAATACTATGACAGCACGCCTATATCTCAGGCTTATCTCTCAGGCAATACAGCAAATCTTGATGATAAACAGCTTGAAATATACAACAAAGCCGTTTCAGCCATTGAAAAACTTATCACACCTGACATGAGCGATTATGAAAAAGAGCTTGCCATACATGACTTTATAGTGCAGTGTGCAAGCTATGACGAAGCACATCTCAATGCGCTTGGTATTGGCCTGCCAAACTCTGATAATCCATATGGCTGTCTTATAAACGGAAAAGCAATATGTTCAGGCTATTCCACAACATTTCAGCTTTTTATGGATATGCTGGAAATACCCTGCAAGACCATATACGCCACAGATTTTGAGGGCGACGATCATTCATGGAACATAGTTCAGATAGGCGGTAGTTGGTATTATGTTGACGTCTGCTGGGACGACCCTATCCCTGACTTTACGGATAGACCAGTAAGGCACAAGTATTTTAACGTCTCAGAAGAATACATGAAAACAAAACACGTCTGGGACGATACAGAGCTTCCTGATACAGATAGTACAAAGTTCAGCTATATTACGCAGACAATTACGCATATAAACTCAGTAAATGAGATAGAGAGCCTTATGGAAAAGGCTTTGGATAATATGCAGGACAGCGTGGCGGTAACGTCAGATATGAGCGATTTTCAATTCAGTGAAACTGACCAGATAGACACGAACTTCAATGAGGAAAATATCAAAGGGCTTAGCAAAGTTTTTGACAGCTTCTGCGAAAAGCATACAGATCATCAAGTATATTGTCAACGTGTCCAAAACGGAAATGATATAGTTTTGGTGATATACATGAGAAAATTCAGATAGGAGAGAGCAATGAAATTCAGACCTTGCATAGATATCCATAATGGTAATGTAAAACAGATAGTGGGCGGAAGCCTTTCTGACAAAAACAATTATGCTGTGGATAACTTCGTTTCAGAATATGACGGCGCTTATTATGGCAAACTTTATAAGTCATACGGACTGACGGGGGGACATATTATTATATTAAACCCTGTCGGCAGCGAATTTTACAACGCAGACCTCGAACAAGCCTACAGTGCATTATCCGCATTTGAGGGCGGATTGCAGATAGGCGGCGGAATAAATGACGAAAACGCCGCACAATTTCTTGACAAGGGCGCAAGCCATGTTATCGTAACGAGCTTTGTTTTCAAAAACGGTGTTGTTAATTTCGATAATCTGAACAAACTGGTGAAGTCCGTTGGCAAAAGCAGACTTGTGCTAGATCTTTCCTGCCGCAAAAGGGACGGGAAGTATTACGTTGTGACAGACCGCTGGCAGAAATTCACCGATATTGAAATGAACAGCCAGACCCTAGAAATGTTCTCAGAATACTGCGATGAATTTCTTATCCATGCTGTTGACACAGAGGGCAAAGCGAAGGGAATTGAGCCGCAGATAGCAAAGATAATGGGAGAATACTGCACCATTCCATCGACCTATGCAGGCGGCATTTCCTCATTTGATGACCTCGATACGCTAAAAGAACTCGGCAGGGGAAAGATAGATTTCACCATAGGCTCAGCACTGGATATATTCGGTGGCAATATTAGCTTTGAAAAAGTCGCTGCCTACGGCAAATAGTCCTGCCTTATGCAATAAACACAATATTCAAGGCAGTTTTGCGTATATTTTGGCACAAAAAGATTTGCAATTTTAGCGGAAATATGTTATAATATTATGATACTAATTCAGAAAGGACGATTTTTTATGTCTAAGATCCGAGTTGCCGTTATTTTCGGCGGAAAATCAAACGAGCACGACGTATCTGTTGTTTCTGCAACTCACGTTATAAAGAGTATACCAAAGGACAAATATGATGTTATTTGTATCGGAATAACAAAAAAAGGTCACTGGATGAAATATATAGGAGATGTTGACGATATTGCGTCAAACAAATGGGAACAGCACCCTGATAATGTTCCATGCGTTCTCAGCCCTGACCCTCTTCACAAGGGCTTTATCGCTCTTGGCGAAAACGGCGAATATCAGAATGTAAAAGTTGACGTTATTTTCCCAGTCCTTCACGGAAAGAACGGTGAAGACGGCACTATTCAGGGGCTTTTTCAGCTTGCTGAGATACCATTTGTAGGCTGTGACTGCATATCCTCTGCAAACTGCATGGATAAGGGACTTACACACACTGTTCTTGACGCAAACGGCATAAAGACAGCAAAGTGGGTAGGCATTATAACCTCAGAGCTTTCACATCTTGACAAAAAGTGTGACGAAATGGAAAGCAAGCTTGGCTATCCTATGTTCGTCAAGCCTGCAAACTGTGGTTCTTCGGTGGGCGTTTCAAAAGCTAAAAACAGAGACGAGCTTAAATCTGCTATCAAGCTTGCATTTGCTCATGACAGCAAGGTCATTGTAGAAGAAACTATAGTAGGCATGGAGTGCGAGTGTGCGGTAATGGGCAATGACGAGCCTTTTGCTTCAACTGTCGGTGAAGTATGCTCCGCAAATGACGAGTTTTACGATTTTGACGCAAAATATAATGACGCCGCTTCCAAAACGCTTATCCCTGCAAGAATGAGCGAGGAGAGCATTGAAGAAATAAGAAAGACGGCTGTCAAGGCATACAGAGCAATGGGCTGCAGCGGACTTTCAAGAGTAGACTTCTTCCTTATGAAAGACGGCACTGTTATTCTTAACGAGATAAATACTCTCCCAGGTCACACGCCTATAAGTATGTATCCACAGCTTATGCAGTACGAGGGAATGACCCCTGCACAGCAGGAAGATAAGCTTATCAAGCTGGCACTTGATAAGGCGGAGGTTGATTATGAATAACGCCGCCATTGGAGTTTTCGACTCAGGAGTTGGCGGGCTTACCTGTGTGAAAGAGCTTATAAAGCTTCTGCCAAATGAAAATATCGTTTATCTTGGCGACACGGCAAGAGTGCCATACGGCTCAAAAAGCAGAGAGACTATAATGAGCTATGCCAGACAGGATATAGAGTTTCTTAAACAGCATAACGTTAAAATGATACTCGTTGCTTGCGGTACAGTTTCTTCTGTATTGCCTGCAATGGATATAAAGTCAGATATCTCCATAAGCGGAGTTGTTGAGCCTGCTGTAAAGGCTGCCTGCTCTGCTACAAAGAATAACAGGATAGGCGTTATAGCCACAAGTGCGACCATAAAGAGCGGCATTTACGGCAAAGCTATAAGAAGCATTAACCCTAACATCAAGGTGGTCGGCAAAGCTTGTCCTATGTTCGTACCACTGGTAGAGAATGGCTATACTGCCCCCGATTGCGTGCCTGCAAGATATATCGCACAGGAGTATCTTGAAATAATGAAAAAAGAAGACGTTGATACGCTTATTCTCGGCTGTACTCACTATCCACACCTCACTGAACTAATTTCAGATATAATGGGCGAGGGTGTAACACTTGTTTCATCAGGTGCAGAGCTTGCGAAATATGCACTCAACTCCCTTTCATACAGCGATGATACGGCTGAAAGAGAAGAGCGTGAGAGCCTTGAGCTTTACTGTACCGACAGCGTTGAGCTGTTTTCTGAGAATGTTGAACGTTTTCTCGGAAACAATATCAATGCACAAATATCAAAATGCAGCCTAAAGCTGTAAACTGGAGGATTTTATTTGACCAGCAAGGAAGTATCAATAAAACTTGTTAGCCGTCAAAGCGACGGTAATACAAAAGAAGAAACAGAGCTTATCTCAGCAGGACTTTATGAAGCAACCGAAAAAGGATATCGCATATCGTATGAGGAGTCTGAGGCAACAGGATTTGAAGGAAGCGTTACAACGCTAGAAACCGAAGGCTGCCGCAAGGTGACTATGAACAGAACCGGAACGGTTGAAGCAAATCTTGTTGTTGATATAGGCGAAAAGCAGCATTGCGTTTATGGCACTCCATACGGTGATTTTATGATAGGCATAACCGCTAAAACCATAAGATCAGATCTTGACGAAAACGGTGGAATGCTTTTCTTTCACTATGTTTTAGATGTCAATTCAAGCTATATCGGTGATTTTGAGATAGCTATAGAAGTAAAAGCGGCAAATGTTGTCGCATAATTATATTTGGAAGGACGGAAAAATAATATGACTAATCTCATAAGCGACGCATTTATTCAGGCTAAGGAGCTTGTAATGAAGGCTATGGGCGAGCTTGTTGCAGACGGAACTTTTCCAGCAGAGCCTGTTCCTGCATTTAATACGGAGATACCTGCCGACTCAAAAAACGGTGACGTTTCCACTAATGCCGCAATGGTATGTGCAAGACCTTTCAGAAACAATCCAAGAAAAATAGCAGAAGCTATCGTATCAAAGATAGACCTTAACGGCTCATACTTTGCAAGATGTGAAGTGGCAGGTCCTGGGTTCATTAACTTTTTCTATTCTACTGAATGGTATGCAACTGTAGTTGCCACTGTTTTGGAGCAGAAAGAGAAATACGGTGAAACTGACCTTGGCGC
>NZ_FR890695.1:74291-89734 GCF_000435935.1 Ruminococcus sp. CAG:57
TTCTTGTGGAATTTGTTTCTGCAAATCCAACAGGTCCTATGCACATAGGTAATGCAAGAGGCGGAGCTATAGGCGATTGTCTTGCGTCTGTTCTTGAAAAGGCAGGCTATGAGGTAGCAAGAGAGTTCTATATCAATGACGCAGGCAATCAGATAGAGAAGTTCAAGACTTCACTCGAAGTTAGATATCTTCAGATATACAAGCCTGAAACTGAACTTCCGGAGGACGCTTATAAGGGTCAGGACATAATCGACCATGCAAACGCATTCAATGAGATATACGGCGACAAGTATGTGAACGCTGACAGCGAGGAACGCCGTCAGGCACTTTGCGATTTTGCCTTGCCAAAGAACATTCAGAAGCTTCACGACGACCTTGGCAAATATAGAATACAGTATGACAAGTGGTTCAACGAAAGCACACTTCATAAGGACGGCTCAGTTCAGAGAGTTATCGAACAGCTCAAAGCAAGCGGTCATACCTATGAAAAAGACGGTGCCCTTTGGTTTAAAACAACAGAGTTCGGTGACGAAAAGGATAGAGTTCTCGTTCGTGAAAACGGTGTGCCAACATATCTTGTGCCTGATATCGCATATCACTACAACAAGCTTGCAGTAAGAAAATTCGATAAAGCTGTAGATATTTTCGGTGCGGACCACCACGGATATATAGCTCGTATTAAAGCTTCTATGACAGCACTTGGCGTTGACGCTGACAGACTTGACATTGTTATCATGCAAATGGTAAACCTTGTCCGTAACGGTGAAAAGTATAAGCTTTCCAAGCGTTCAGGCAAAGCTATCACTCTGTCAACTCTTCTTGACGAGATTCCAATAGACGCAGCAAGATTTTTCTTCAATCTCCGTGAGCCTAACTCTCACTTCGATTTTGACCTTGACCTTGCTGTATCTCAGACAAGCCAGAATCCAGTTTACTATGTACAGTATGCACACGCAAGAATTTGTTCTGTCCTTAAAAAGATGAACGAAGAGGGCATTGAAGTTAAGAGCCTCGACAAGGCGGCTCTCAGCGTCCTCACAGCCCCTGAGGAGCAGGAGATGATAAAACACCTTGCTACTCTGCCAAACGTTATAAACGAGGCTGCAAAGGCTTATGACCCAGCTAAGGTAACAAAGTATGTTATAGACCTTGCTACAATGTATCACAAGTTCTATAACAACTGCCGTATCATGGGAGAAAACGAGAGCGTTATGCAGGCAAGACTTTCACTTTCACTTGCAGTTAAGCAGGTAATAAAGAATATTCTTGATATGCTCAAGATAACTTGCCCAGAGTCTATGTAATAAAATATCAGACCCGACCGTGGAAAACTCTACGATCGGGTCTTTTGTTATTTCTGGGTATTTCTTATGTAGTGGAATAGATATTGCTGTGCAATGCCCTCGACACCCTTCACACAAGAGGGAAGTCCGTTCGGATACCACTGTGCAAGCACTCGCTTCACCCACACGTCTTTTGGGAAGGCGTCCGTTTTGTAAAAGCCGAAAAGCAGTGTACAATCAGCAACTTTCGGACCAACGCCCTTGATCTTCATAAGCTCGTTTCGTGCATCGTCAAGGGGCATTTCTTTTATATTTTGGTAGTCTATCTCACCGCTCAAAACCTTTTCAATGGCGTCAACAAGATATTTTGCTCTGAACCCTGAACGCAGATATGCAAGGCTGTCTATAGTTTCATCTGCCATATCTTCTGCAGAAGGGTAGCCGCTATAATGCTCACACAAACGTCCTATAATGCCCTTTATCCTTGGGATATTGTTATTCTGACTTATTATAAAGGAAGATAACGCCTCCCAACTGTCCTGCCTGAGTATTCTTATGCCGCCTGCAAATGAGCAGGCTTTTGACAGAGTTTCGTTCTCAGAGAAGCGGCGTTTAAGCTCCCCGTAATCAGTATTCAGGTCAAAATAATCGATCCAAATGTTTTCAAAGTTCTGCACAGTAGTGTCATGAAACCTAAACACGCCATTTTCGGGTTCCTCACTTATGGTAAGTTTGTTGTTAAGGAAAGCTCCGCTGTAAGTTTTTTTATCTATCTTCTCCCAGCGAAAAGCCTGTCCGCAATCAAGTGTATCATCTAGTCCAAAATCAGGCTGTTTCAGCAAAATGTCACTGCCGCTTTGTGTATAATCCATAAAATTCAGCTCCTATTTATCATAAAATCATCGAATCTACTTGCAAAATTCTACAAAAAATATTATACTATAAATATTAGTATTTTTCAAGCGGATAAAATAAACATATCTAAGAAAGGATAGATCATATGAGAGAAAGCATTCTGACAATACCTGTCACAGATATATTTGAGCCGAAATGCGGCTGTCCAATATGCCGCCTGCGTGATACGTTGGAGCAGAGAACTGTTGAGTACATAATGGGAGCGGCTATGATGGAGCCAGACGTGCGTATGGAGACCAATAAGCTCGGTTTCTGCAAAACACATTTTGAACAGATGAGAGCCTGCAAAAATAGATTGTCACTTGCGCTTATGCTTCAATCACATTTGCAGGATATGCAAAAGCATATTTTCACACGAAAGAAAATGTTCGAGGGCAAGACAGCAAAGCAAAAGAAAGTCAGCGCAGTTAATAACGAATGTTTTGTATGCAGCAAGGTGGATTGGGGAATGTCAAGGATACTCGTTACGCTGTTTGAGATGTATGTTCAACAGCGTGATTTCAGAGATCTTTTTGCTCAGCAGGAAATGCTTTGTCTGCCGCACTATGACCTTTTAGTGTCTATGTGTACTGAAAGTATGGATAAGAAATATCAGAAGCAGTTTATTGACGCTTGCGGCGAGCTGACAAGCAAATATCTTGACACTCTTGAAGCGGACGTATCACACTACTGCAAGATGTATGACTACCGTAACACAGGAGCAAATGCCGATTGGGGAAACTCAAAAGACTCCATAGAGCGTGCTATAAAATTTCTTACCACAAGATAAGAAATTTTCGTTACTTTTCGTTACAATGGTTACAGCTTAGATTTTATGCAGAAGATTGTAAAAGTACAATTATATGTACAGAAGATCAGCTTATATCATTTAATAGGTCATTGTTCTTTGAACAGGTCATTTTTTTGTACTTTGGATCTAGCATTGTAAATTTATTCTCAAACAAATTCAAAAATTATGTAAAGTGCGGTCATTCCGCTGCTAACAAATAACCTTCAACAGACAAGTTTGTGTGTTAATATATTCGTAACATTCTCGTGTGTATTTGTTCCCAAAAGTTAGCGTTTTTTCGCTTAAATGGTCGATTTTCGTTATAATATGAAGTTTTCAACAGCCTGCAAATACCGATAAAACCATGAGTTTTCAACGTTTTCAACATGGTTTTCAACAGAAAATGCCCCTACGAATGTTGAAAACTTTTCATATTCAACATTTTTGCGTTGAAATGTTGAATATTGCACTTTTTTAATGCCAACAATCAGTAATATAATCAAGTAATTGGTATTTAGAGGAGTTGACTGTAATGCTCAAAGGAATTAATAAACAAATCATCGAAATAAAGTGTACAGAAAATGAATGTTTTGATAAGATTCTATTATTTGTAAACGCAAATAAAAATCATCTACACCCTGATATTTTAAGAAAAAATGCTGTTGATATCGCAAGTGCGATAACGGGGGACAAAATGTTTTCGACAAACAGAAAATTCAACTTTGCGGCTGTGATATCAACTATAATTGGTGTGGCAATGCTTGTTCTGCTGCTTATCGCATTGTGTATGTGATAAGCATAAATATCATTGATAAAATTTGTGTAAATCGTCGAAAGTCTATATAAAAAGCCTGTTTACTATTGGCATTATGGTTTTTTTGTGGTATAATTACGAGTAGTATATTTTTTTGAAAAGGAAAATTCAATGAGTAATTATCAAGATAAAAATAATAATTTAGACGAAGAAAATGAACTGCAGTTTATAATTGGCAGAAACCCTGTTATCGAGGCTTTAAAAGCAAATAAGCTGATCGACACTATCTATATTAACCCTGAGGCTAAAGGCTCTATAACACTTATTTGTAGACTTGCAAAGGAAAAAGGCATAAATGTCAAGCGTGTTACCGAAACAAAACTCAACAATATGAGCAGGGGAGCTTCACATCAGGGTGTTATTGCTATGGGTGCGTGTGCGGAGTATGTGTCTCCGGAGGATATTCTCAGCATCGCAAATGAAAAGGGAGAGGATCCTTTCATTATCATTTGCGATGAGATAGAAGATCCGCACAATCTTGGTGCAATAATCAGAACGGCTGAGGCGGCAGGTGCTCACGGCGTTATCATTCCAAAGAGAAGAAGTGCATCATTGAACGCAACTGTTTTCAAAACGTCCGCAGGTGCAGCAAGCTGGTTGCCTGTTGCAAGAGTTTCAAATCTTGCTGCAACTATTGATATGCTTAAAGAAAACGGTGTGTGGATATATGGAACTGACGGCGAGGGACAGAGCTATACTGAAGTTAAGCTAACTGGTCCTATAGGGCTGATAGTCGGCTCTGAGGGCTTCGGCATGGGACGTTTAATAAAAGATAAATGTGATTTTTTGCTTAGTTTGCCTATGGCAGGCAAAGTCAATTCTTTGAATGCTTCCGTTGCGGCGGGCATTTTTATGTACGAAGCCGTAAGACAGAGAAATCTATAAGGAACAGGGAGGTTAAAGCTTTGGCTGATAAATTCTCAATAGACGATATAATTTCAGAATACAGCGAAAAAGTTGAAAACGATTTAAAGACTGACGAGTCACAGGAAAACGATGAAATTTTAAATGAAGATACTAATATTGATGAGAGTATTGAAAAAGATAATGATACCAGCGATATAGATAGTGACGGCTATGATCCAATAAAAGCAACAGATTTTGATGATGAATTGGCGTCAGATCATACGAATGAGAAAAAACGTAATGAGGAAAATGCTGCACTTATAAATAATCTCACCAAACATAAAAAAGGCAAGGCTGCAAAGCAGAGCATTCCGCCTGTGAACAGGGCAAGCCTTAAAGATATCAAAATGGGACTGACGGGAAAAATAATCCCGAAAACAGAGGAGTTTGACAAGGCACTTATCCCTGATGACGCCACCTATGAGGAAAAATCCTCTATATTGTCACAGCACAGAAAGAAGAAAGTTGACAGCTTTGTTCTTAAAACTGACGAGCAGGAAAGCGAGCCTGACAGTGATGATAAAAACGATAAAGACAAGGCAGGGCAGACGGAGTTTAAGAAGTTTGATGACGCCGAAAAGGTCTTTGGCTCTATCCGTCATGTGAAGAGCAACCTTGTTCTAAGGCTTTGTGTACTTCTGTTTACGGGCATTTTCAGCACATTCATCACGGTTGCAAATGACTTGGAACTACCCCTTATAAAGACATTTGACAGAACGATAACCCCTGCGGCATATCTGTTTGCAAACACTATTTTGGGTCTTATTTCTATAGCGGTGTGCTATAACGTGCTTCTTGCAGGAATGAAAAGCCTATTTAAAAAAGAGGCAGATAATGATACAATAGCAGCGATAGGTATTTTTATTACAGTCATTGCAGGAATAATAAATCTATTTGACCCTGAGTCTATTCGTGACAGTGTTTACCATGTTTACATATCCGTTGCAATCGTGGGTCTGATATTCAATACTCTTGGAAAACTTATGGTGGTAAAACGTACTGAACGTAATTTTAGGTACGTTGCAGGAGATTTTGAGAGATATGCAGTTACATCCGTTGAAGATGAGGAAATAGCAGAAAACTTCACAAGAGGTGCTGTTGCAGAGCCAAAGATAGCAGCTATGCGCAAAACCGAGTTTGTGGACGATTTCATGAAGAATAGCTACACTTCTGATATCTCAGATGAGTATTCAAAGAAAATAAGCCCTTATATCCTCATTGCAGGCGTTGTTATAGCACTTTTGTCACTTATATTTGATAAGGGTGCGTCAAACATGAAAGAACGTTTGTTCATAGCACTTGCGGCTTTCTCAGGCACTGTTACCATGTGTTCTTCGTTTGCGGTAATGCTTATAGTAAATGTACCTTTGGCAAGAGCTACAAAGAAGTATTTGCAGTATTCAGCGGTAATGCTGGGATATTCTTCTGTTGATGAATTTGCTGACACAAATTCACTTCTTGTTGACGCTGAACAGCTTTTCCCTAAAGGAAGTATTGAGCTTGCAAACCTTAAACTACTCTCAGCTATTTCTATTGAAGACTGCATTTTAATGGCGGCAAGCCTTAGCTGTCAATCGGGAAGTGTTCTTAAATCTACATTCTACAAAATGCTCAGAGGAAAGACTGAGTTGCTTTATCCTGTTGAAAGCTACATTTATGAGGACGGTCTTGGACTTTCGGGCTGGATAGAAAACAAACGTGTACTTCTTGGTACAAGAGAGCTTATGGAAAACCACTCTATTGATGGTCTGCCGTCAGAAGCAAAAGAGAAGGAGTATACAAATGGGAATGTTGCTGTATATCTTTCTATTTCTGGAATAACAGCAGCAATGTTCGTTATTCAGGTATCGCCTAATCTGTCCGTTACACGTTGGCTTCAGGAGCTTGAACTTGAAGGTATCACAACAGTAATAAGAACAGTTGACGGCTTTCTTTCACAGCGTTTTCTCTCTGACCTCTTTGATATTGAAAGCGACAGCGTTAAGCTTCTCAGCTTCAGATATCACAAGGATTACGAAAACGAAACCGAGTACGTTCCACGTCAGGCTTCATCAATGCTTTGCAGCGGACATTTTCCGTCATTTGCAATGCTTGTGATAGGCGCAAAAAGGCTCAAATTTACCGCAGAACTTGGTGCGTCAGTGATGTATGGTGCAACGATACTTGCGGCGTTCATAGCCCTTATAATGATGCTGACAGGTTCATTTGTTCAGCTTACTCCAACGCTAGTTATCGTCTACAACCTCATTGTAATGGGAGTAGCGTTGCTTATACAACACATCAAAAAACTATAAAAATAAAACCTCGGCCTGTAGTGATACAAACCGAGGTTATTTTTTTACTTATTGCTTATTGTCCAATCTATTGGCTGAATATTGTTACTTACAAGGAAATCGTTAACCTTAGAAAAATGCCTGCATCCGAAAAAACCATTATATGCAGACAATGGAGATGGATGAGCTGCCTTGAATACTGCATGAATAGGGTTCGTTATAAGTGGTGCCTTAGCCTTAGCATTGCCACCCCAAAGGATAAATGCAGTAGGCACATTACGCTCATTAAGCTTTTTTATTACAGCGTCAGTAAGCTGCTCCCAGCCTTTACCCTTATGAGAATTAGGCTGACCCTGACGAACAGTAAGAACAGTGTTCATCATCAGCACGCCCTGCTTAGCCCAATCGGTAAGCTCGCCATTATTAGGGATAGAGATACCAAGATCAGCATTAAGTTCTTTAAAAATATTCTGCAAAGAAGGTGGTGGATTAACACCAGCTTTAACGGAAAAACAAAGACCATGAGCCTGTCCCGGACCATGGTAAGGATCCTGTCCAATGATAACAGCCTTGACGTTTTCATAAGGCGTGTACTTCAATGAATTGAAGATATCATGCATATCAGGATAAACAGTGAAGTGTGAATATTCGTATTTCAAAAATTCACGGAGTTTCAAATAATATTCCTTTTTAAACTCATCAGCCAGAATATCGTCCCAGCTATTTCCGATATGCACCATTATACAGCACTAATGACAGTTCCGACGATCAGACCGAGTATAAGTGCGGCAACCAAAGCGAGAACGAGTATTCTCATGACCATAGGTTTCTTGTCGTTCATTAACTATCGTTCCTTTCATAAAATATACTACTATAATTTTATCATATTTTCGCTGTAAAATCAACTGTTTGGAGGAAATTTATAAAATAATTTGTTCAAAAAAATAATGAAGTGGCTCGCAAAGGTTCGTAAGTAAGCAACTGCTATACGAAAAAAAAATATCATATGAGCAAGGTTTTAACCTCGCCTTGCTTTATATGATATCATAAATTTAGTTGTCAATGGATTACCGCAAATGTAGCATAGCTTGACAGCCCACAAAGTAGGGTGTATACTTAAAGCAGTGCACAACGGGGAGAGCCGACAAGCGTAAAAGAGTCACAAACAGCCCCTCACACAGTGTGTACAGAAAGTTTCACTAAATAAAAATTTAGTGAAACTTAGAGAAGTGATAAATAAGGAGAATAGATATAAATGAAACAAGCATATGTAGATGATTGCCCATATTATCTTGACGATTTTCTAACTAACATGAAAGTTGTCAAAGACCGTTCTGACCGCACTGAAGAAGCTTATTTTATTGATATCCGAACATTTCTGCGATATCTTAATGTCAAGCACCATGCAATTCCAGCCGAAACGCCTTTCAATAAAATAAAAATAAAAGAAACGCCAATAGAATGGCTCGAATGCTTTTCACTAAACGATGCTTATGTTTATTTAAAGTATCTCAAAGATGAGCGCAATAATTCCACAAAAACCCGTGCAAGAAAATGTTCAGCTTTGAAACAATTCTATGTATATCTTTGTCAAAAAGCCAAGATTATTTCAAACAATCCGCTTGATGATCTTGAATTGCCACATATAAATCAAGCCTTGCCTAAATATCTGTCCCTTGAACAAAGCCTTGAGCTTCTGCGTAATATCGACTCTAAAAATCAGGTGCGTGATTATTGTATCATTACTCTGTTCCTTAACTGCGGTATGCGTCTGAGCGAGCTTGTGGGCTTGAATTTAAGCGATTACAGCCGAGATAACAGAACTCTACGTGTCCTCGGCAAAGGCCGCAAGGAGCGCATTATTTATCTTAACGACGCTTGTGTTTCTGCACTTGATGAGTATATTGACACTACCCGTCCCCATGTGGAACAAACTGCCATTTTTTTGTCAGCTAACAAAACAAGGATAAACAAGCGACGTGTTCAACAAATAGTAGATGAACAGCTCCAGCGTGCAGGACTTAGTAATTTGGGTATTACCACCCACAAGCTCAGGCATACAGCCGCAACCCTAATGTACCAACACGGCGGTGTAGATACTCTTGTACTGAAAGATATACTCGGTCACAAAAGCATTGCGACCACTGAGATATACACCCATTTATCTGATGAAAACATCAAAAAGGCCATGGAGTCGAATCCATTGTCTGAAGAAATTGAAAAGAAAAAGAAGTAAACAAAAGCCATGTGAGGAAAATCACATGGCTTTTTTGCTATTTTTTCATACGAATTATAGAATGTTCTGGGAATGTCAGATCTGATCTTATCGACATCTTCATAGCTGCATGGTTTGCAGTATCTATGGAGTTGTCGTATTCATCAAACATTTCCTCCACGGTGAACTTCACAGGGCTACCAACAGGTGAAAGCACTTCAATCTCGTCGCCCTTGTTGAATTTGTTTTTTTGAGTACAGTATATTCTTCCACCGCTACAACCGTCAACCACAGCCACAACATCATATTCACGAATATACCCGCCGTTTTCGTAATACTGGCTCTCCTTTGGGTGACCAAAGAAAAATCCTGTACAGTATGCTCTGTGGCTTACCTTGAAAACTTCATCCTTAAGCCACTGTGGCAACTCAAAATGCTTCGGATCAGACTTATAGATATCCATAGCCTTTCTGTAGGCATTTGTGATAACGGACACATAATACGAAGATTTAGCCCTGCCCTCGATCTTAAAGCTGTTCACGCCTACCTCTGCAAGCTTATCAATGTGGTTGAGCATACACATATCCTTGGCGTTGAGGATATAAGTTCCTTTTTCGTCCTCAAAAACAGGATAAAACTCATTGGTGCGCTTTTCTTCCATAAGGTGGTATCCCCAGCGGCAAGGCTGTGCGCACTCGCCACGATTTGCGTCACGGTTTACAAGGTACTGGGAAAGCAAACATCTGCCTGAAAAACTTACGCACATTGCACCATGTACAAAGCACTCAATTTCAAGATCTTTAGGGGTCTTTGCTCTTATTTCGGCGATCTCCTCGAGAGAAAGCTCTCTTGCAAGCACTACCCTCTTAGCACCCATGTTATAAAATTCATTTGCAGTAACATAATTTACTATACCAGCCTGTGTGGAAACATGAATCTCCATATCAGGTGCATATTTTTTTATCAGTGAGAAAACACCGATATCGTTGGCTATCATAGCGTCAACGCCTGCCGCAAGAGCGTCATTCACAAACTGCTCTAAATGCACTATCTCGTCATTATGAGGAAGCGTATTGCAGGTCAGATACACACGCTTACCCCTGCTGTGAGCCTCGTCACAGGCTTTTTTCAGAAGCTCAGCGTCAAAGCTTGCAGAGGCGGCTCTCATTCCGAAAGCCGTACCTCCAAGATAAACTGCATCAGCACCAAAATCCAGCGCCGCATACAGACGTTCCATATCTCCCACAGGAGCAAGAACTTCAAGCAAATTATTTTCAGTCATTAAAAATTCAATCCTTTATTACTTTTTCTTTGCAAGTCCAGCCTTAACAAGATTTTCCTCATGCTCGTCAAGTGTCTTTGCATAGAATGTTTCGCCCGTCTTAAGATTATTACAGAAGTAATAGTAATCAGTCTTCTTAGGCTCAAGAACAGCGTTTATTGCAGCCATACCAGGGTTGCATATTGGTCCTGCCGGCAAGCCCTTGCACTTATAGGTATCATAACACTCGGTATAATGCTCGATAGAAGCTGTGTTGTCAGCCTCGGTCTTTATAACATTCTTAATATAATTTGTTGTTGTATCAGACTGGAGCATAGGATAGGTGTCAGGGTCATCTAGTCTGTTCAGGAATACCGAAGCTACCTTTGGCATTTCGTCCTCAGAAGCGGCTTCAAGCTGAACGATAGAAGCAAGGGTCATAACTTCGTTAAGTGACATACCGGAATTTTTGATCTTAGCTTTGACAGATTCGTATTTCTTTTCAAACTGCTCTCTAAGCTTCTTGGTAACGTTTCCTGCACTGTCATTCACATAAAACTCATATGTATCAGGATAGAAATAGCCTTCCATGCGATAGAACATATCGCCGTTATCATCAACATCATTTTCAAAGTCAAAGCCTTGATTTTTATTGAATTCAAACAGGAAGTCGTCAGCAGTGCAGACCTCATTATCTTCAAGCTTTTTAGCTATGTCAAGAAGATTTTCTCCCTCTGTGAATGTAATACTTACAGTCTTGTATGACTCTCTCATTTGTGAAAGTTTTTCGATTATTTCAGAATATCCGCTTGATGGCTGAAGTGTGATATCACCAGGATATATAGCTGCGGGCTTTTCAAATTTCAAAGCAAGCATAAACAGCTTTTTGTTCTTTATAACTCCCTCATTTACAAGTATATCAGCTATCTCACTGTTTGTTGAGCCTGCAGGGATATTAAATCTGATATCCTCGTCAGTTTTTCCAATACCATAATACTCCATGCCAATAGAAATGCCGCCCACTGCAAGCACTAAAGAGACTGTAAGAATTACTATAACAAGTATAATTCCGCCAAACACCGAATTATTCACCTTGCTTTTCTTTCTTTTTTTCTTTTTCTTCTTGCTACTTTTTGACTTTTTTTCTTGCTTTTCGGGCTTCTCTGGCTCTTTATCCTCGTCTTCTTCGCCTTTGTCTTCCTCTGAGTTGTCTTCGTGAAAAGCTAGGATAGGTTCAGGCTTGTCATCGGTCGCTTCTGGAGTTTCCTGTGGTTTCTCGTCAGTATTATCTGCCTGTTCACAGGCTTCGGAACTGTTCTCAGTGTCAGCGATAGGCTCTGCTTCAACGCTTTCTTCGTCCGCTTCATTTTTCTCGGCAGACTTTATCTTGGCGTTGACATCATTTATTATATCGTCAACATTAAAATTCAGATCGTCCATTATTTACTTCCTTTCCTTTGTGTTTATAGTATATATATCCTTATCAGTAAATACCTTGTCTACAGAGATATCATAGCCGTCATGACAAAAGCTTTCTGACATACAGTTATCGTAACATAAACCTAGCTTTATGCCATTATAATCAGCCAAAAATCTGTCATAAAAGCCCATTCCAAAGCCAAGCCTGTATCCGTCTTTATCATACGAAAGCGCAGGCACGATACACAAGGCATTGTCAAAAACGCAGTATTTCTCACAACTTTCATCAGGCTCAAAAATGCCAAACCTACCCTTTTTGAGATCATAGGTGCTGTTTATTCTGTAAAAATACATAATATTGCCGTTTTTTTCACATCTCGGGCATAGCACTATTTTGCTCTTTAGCGCCTTTCTTACTATCTCCGCCGTAGACACTTCAATATCAGAGGAAACATATGCAAGCACAGTTGTGCAGCTTTTATACTCCTCGCTGTCAAGGAAAGCTTGCTGAACAGCCACATCTGCCTGTTTTCTTTCTTCCGCAGACATACTAAGACGTAACTCTTTGAAATGCTTTCTTAAAGCTTTTTTATCTGTCATTTGCTCTGCATACCTGATTCAAGGGCTTCTGCCTTTTCTTTTGAAACAAGAAGCTCTACAAGCTTGAGTGCAAACTTCATGCTGCAGCCTGCGCCCTTTGCAGTGATGAATTTACCGTCAACAGCCACAAGTCTGGCAGAATGTATCGCACCTTTAAGATCTTTCTCATAGCCTGGAAAACAAGTTGCATATCTGCCGTCAAGAAGACCCTTATGACCGATTATGGACGGAGCGGCACATATTGCGGCAATGTATCTGTTATTATCAGCACAGTAATCAACCGCACCAAGCACATCAGGGCTTGCTTCAAGATTTAAAGTACCCGGCATACCACCTGGGAGAACTATCATTTCGAGCTCGTCATTAAGAACTATCTTATCCACTGTTGTATCGGTCTTGACAGGAATGTTGTGTGAGCTGACTATCATATCAGAGCCTACGCCTACAGTAAAAACTTCAACGCCTGCTCGTCTGAGCAGATCCACAGGGGCAAGAGCCTCCATTTCCTCAAAACCATTGGCAAGAAATACATAAACCATAACAAATGACTCCTTTCGATCATCTGAAAGTAATTACATTTTTATTCAAAAGAAAAGCAGGATTATAAGAAAGCTTTGACTTTCTAAGACCCTCTATTCCTAGATCCTCTTCCCTGTTGATGAAGCTGAGACCCTTTGCATTATGCGACGCAAACTGACTACACAGCATAGGATATGCACCCTGAACGTCAGCGAGTGCTTTTTCTATATGCACCACAAAGGTATCCGAATTTATTTGTTCACCAACCGTAAAGCCTGTCATTTTATCATTTCTGTAAAGCACAGCGCCTTTAAGTCCGAGCCTATTCATATTCGTAAGAAAAAGATCAATAGCATATTGTTCAACCACCGCCGAAGGATCGTCAGCGTTGTCATTCTTATTATAAAACTCAGCCGAAAATTCAATACAGCTGTCTATTTCCTTATCAGTAAGCTCTCTGTATTCCCAAGGCTCGTCCATGAAACGCTTTATGTGGTTACGCTTGCCGTGATACTTTTTGCCTTTAAGCTCGATAAGGTCGGAAGCATTGTAAATATAGTCTGAACTGTCCCTATCATACTCGCAGATGATTTTATCACCATAATATTCTTTTATCCAGCTTAGGTTATCATCTGTTACAGAAGATACGATAAGCGGCTTTCCCTGGGCGGAAACATATTCTTTAAGCTCGTCAAAAAGCCTGATATATTTTTCTTTGCCCTCAACGTCTATTTTAACGCCCGCAGGAAATGTAAAATACGGCTGACCGTCCTCAAAGGAACAGCTTATATAAAAATCACCATAATGTGTTATTACAGTGTCATTAAGTCTTTGCCACGCCATATTATTTGCAAAGCAATATTCTGCTCCTCTGAAATCTGATACTGCAAGACACTTGGTTATCCATTCTTTGTCCTCAAAACTTATTTTTCTGAAATCAAACATTAAACACACATTACTTTCTATTGATTAACCCCAGAACATCTCCGAAAATCTTATCTTTTGTATAAGGCTCGCTGCCGTCGCTGCAAGGAATAATATCCCAATCCTGTTTCTCTGCGGTAAACAAAGCGGCTTCACGGCATTTTTTCAGATACTCCACATTTGCTTCATGGATATCCTTTTTGCTTTCATCTCCGCCGTATCTTCCCGACATCAGCTTTTGAGATATCTCTATTGGCATATCCAAGAATATCACCTTGTCAGGTCTTGGAAGCCCAAGCTTGTCATACTCGTAATCTTCAAGCCAACCTATAAAATCTTCCCACTGCTCTTTCGGCAGTTTTGTCATCTGATAAATGCAGTTTGACGTAACATATCTCGCTGCAAGTACAAGACTTCCCTCTTTATAGTCATGCTCCCAAAATTGTTTGTAGCAAGCGTACCTGTCAACAGCGTAAAAGCTTGAAGCTGCATAGGCATTCACGTCAGCAGGCGTTTTGCCTATTTCACCATTAAGATACATCTTTACCAACGCAGACGACGGATTATCATAGTCAGGAAAGCTTATAGCCTTATGCTTTATGTCATTTTCACTGAAATAAGCAGAAAGCCTTTCAAACTGAGTTGATTTTCCACTTCCATCAAGTCCCTCAAGAACTATAAGTCCAGATTTATTCAACATTATTCATTTCTCCGTAAATTTTCTTTACTTCAGCCATTTTTCCACAGCTCATTGCGCCCTCCGGACACTTGCCTTTCATCACACATGACGGACCTGCGTTCTTGAAGAGCTCAGGAGCGGCCTGCTTGCAAAGTCTGAGCATTTCATCAGCCACAGCCTTTATCTCCCATTGTGCTCTGTTACAGCATCTATGCTGGAAGAAATTAAACAGTGTTCTGACGTTCATTGTCACAACTATCTTTGTTTCACAAGCGTTTGGAAGAACAAATCTTGCGTCCTCATAGGCTTTTTTCTTAGCCTTGTTAAGTGCGTCCTTTTCAGACATACCCTGCTCTAAAAACGCCTTTTCATGTGTATTTGTAAGTATGTCTGCAATCTTATTATAACAATCAAGTAGCTGATCCATTTGCCTGTCAAATGCAGCCTTTGCTTCTGGCACAGCCTCTATTGATGGTGGCGTGATAAACTCAAAGCCGCTTTCATTTACATAACGCTGGCTTTTTTGAGAATAAGACGCAATTCTGTGTCTTACCAACTGATGAGAGCAGGCACGGGATATCCCCTCTATGCCAAAAGTAAAAGAAACGTGTTCCATAGGGCTTTCGTGACCAATAGACACGAGCCTTTCAATAAAGCTCTTTGTTTTTTCTTCCGTAAGACCCTCTCTAAGCGAGGCGATATCACTGCTTGAATAGCAAAGTTTTGCAGCAGTAGCAACCACCTTTTCAGGCTCAGGTGTATGGGTAATAAGTTCAACCCTCATCATATATGATCCTTTCCAAATATTTTTTATATTATACCATTAAAAAGCCTACAAGTCAACATTTTATTTTAAATGGCTATTT
>NZ_FR890696.1:0-341 GCF_000435935.1 Ruminococcus sp. CAG:57
CTTTGGTGTGAACAACATAACTGTATACATAAGCTTATAAAGCCTATGACGCCACGTCATAATGGCAAGGTTGAACGCTCTCACCGCAAGGATAACGAATACTTTTACGCAACACACAAATTCTATGATTTTGAGGACTTCAAGCGACAGCTTAAACGTTGGAACTATCAGTATAATAATATTCCAACTCGTTCTTTAGATTGGAAAACTCCACAAAGTGTATATAATGACTATATTAATTTTGGTGAAGTATACGAATTTAAATATAATAAATAAAAAAATGTGTAACACATCATTGACAAACCAACATCTACCAAAAAAAATAAAATATTCCGTAGGGG
>NZ_FR890696.1:475-17259 GCF_000435935.1 Ruminococcus sp. CAG:57
TCTAAATCTCAGCATTACTTATTCTTCTTGCTGTCATTCTCTCTTATCTCAACACGGCGTATCTTACCGCTGATAGTCTTAGGCAGCTCGTCCACGAACTCAACTATTCTAGGATACTTGTAAGGAGCAGTTGATTGCTTAACATAGTTCTGAAGCTCCTTAGCAAGCTCAGGAGAAGCAGTGTAGCCCTTTGCAAGCACGATAGTAGCCTTAACTACCTTGCCTCTGATAGCGTCGTCAGCCGCCGTGATAGCGCACTCAAGTACAGAAGGGTGTTCCATAAGGATACTCTCTATCTCGAAAGGTCCTATACGATAGCCAGAAGCCTTGATAAGGTCGTCCGTTCTTCCAACATACCAGTAGTAGCCGTCATCGTCCATGTAAGCAGTGTCGCCTGTATGGTACATACCAAATCTCCAAGCGTTGTCCGTTGCCTCAGGGTTTCTGTAATACTCCTTGAACAGCGCAGGGTTTTCGCCCCTCTTAGCGTAAACAACGATCTCGCCTGTCTCGCCTACCTTAACAGGCTTGCCCTCGTTGTCAACGATACCGATATTGTAAAGCGGTGTAGGCTTACCCATCGAGCCCGGCTTTGGCTCCATACCGTAAAGATTGCCCACAAGCACAGCGCCCTCTGTCTGACCGAAGCCCTCCATAAGCTTAAGACCTGTGTACTCATACCACTTGTTGAATACCTCAGGGTTAAGAGCCTCACCGGCGATACAGCTATATTTCAGTGAAGAAAGGTCATAGTTCTCAAGGCCCTCCTTGATGAAAAATCTGTACATTGTCGGAGGTGCGCAGAAAGAAGTCAGCTTGTAATCCTGAATTACTTTCAGCACGTTTGCAGGAATAAATCTGTCGAAGTCATATACAAAAGTTGTTGCACCGCAGATAAACTGACCAAACATCTTGCCCCATGCACACTTTGCCCAGCCTGTCTCAGAAACAGTAAGGTGCAGTGAGTTCTCGTCAAGGTGATGCCAGTGCTTAGCAGTGATAATGTGTGCCGCAGCCAGTGAATACTTGTGCAGTACCATTTTAGGATAACCGGTAGTACCGGAGCTGAAATACATTAGCATTGACTCAGTAACGTGTGTTTCGATCCTCTCAAAAGTCTTTGGATACTTGTCCATTTCGCTGAGAAAATCTATCCAACCCTCTTTAGCACCATGAGTGATAAACTTCTCCTTCATGCCGCTGTACTGTTCAAGAGCTCTGTCCACCTGATTAGGAACATCGTCCTCCGCAGTTGCCACGATATAAGAGATAGAAGCAGCGTCAAAGCGGTAAACATAGTCTTTTTTCTTGAGCTGACAAGTTGCAGGCACAAGGATAGCGCCTATCTTCATAAGACCGTAAGCAAGGAACCAGAACTCATAATGACGCTTAAGAACAGCCATAACAAAATCGCCCTTCTTAACTCCGTGTGCCAGCATCATGTTAGCCACCTGACTGCTCTTTTCAGAAAGATCCTTGTAAGTGAAGATATGCTCCTCACCCTCCTCGTTGACCCACTGCATAGCCACCTTATCAGGCACGTTCTTAGCCAGCTCGTCTATAACGTCATATGAGAAGTTGAAGTTCTCAGGCAGGTCAAGCTTAAAGCTTTTAAGTCTGCCCTCGCTGTCAAGCTCCTCGTCAACAAACCTCTTGTAAAAATCAGCCATTACAAAACTCATATATGAAATCCTCCGTTTTAATTATATCCTGTTTATCTCATGACAAATGCTCACTATGTCCTGCGGAACTTCCGCAATATACTTCGCACCTGCATTTTCAAGTTCTTCTCTGCCCCTGAAGCCCCATTCACAGCCAATGCAGTCAAGACCCGCATTTTTTGCCGTTATAACGTCCACATCAGAATCTCCGATAAGCACAGCTTCCTCAGCCTTGACCCCAAGCGTGCCAAGAATATTGTATATTATCTCAGGCGCAGGCTTTGTCGGAACACCGTCCTTTTTGCCCTCGATCAGGTCAAAATCTTTCTCACCGAAAATATTCTTTACAATGTAGTTCACAAAGCCATCAGGCTTGTTTGAAGCCACCGCCGTCATAATGCCCTCACTGCGAAGCGTGTCAAGCACCTCGCAGATATGCTCATAAGGCTTGGTCTTGTTCACACATCTCTTGTTGTATTCCTCAGAGAACTCAGCATGATACTTTTTGATGTTCTCCTCGCTTCTCAGCTTCTCAGGCAAAGCCCGCTCAACAAGCTTCAAAGTACCATTTCCCACTAAATGCTTGTAGGTATCATAATCAAACACAGGAAACCCATATCTCTCAAGTACCGCGTTCATGGCGTCCCCAAGATCATAAATAGAATTTACAAGCGTTCCGTCCAGATCAAAAATAAATAGCTTTTTCATAAAACCAGCTATACAAAAAGCCTTTCCTCCCTCCGACTTTCCATAAACTTGTCGGTCACCATGCACTAATTTTTACACTTATCACAAGTTTATACACATATCATAACTTTGTACACTTATCACAAGTTTGTACATCAATCGCAAATTTATACACTTGTCTAAAAATCACGAGATTTATTATACACTGATATTGTGGCTTGTTTATGAACATACACACCTGTAATTGTTAAATTAAAATTCACAAAGATATCTATGTGATACATATTTACGTGAATAAGCAAATTGTTTTAAACAAATATAGTCTGTTCAGCGAATATTTTAAGCCCTATACATATTAAAATAACTCCCCCAACTATCCTTGCCTTGCTTTTGAGTTTTCCGCTGAATTTGTTACCAAGCATAACCCCACAGAACGATAAGGCCGCCGTAACAACACATATAAACGCTGCCGACCTGACTATGCCCACACCAAGTGCCGCAAAGCTTATGCCCACAGCCAGTGCGTCCACAGAGGTGGCAAATCCCTGCACAAGCACAGCCCCGAAAGTGAGCCTGCCCCCTGTCTGGATCTCATCGTCCCCCGAACCGCATATCATGTTCAACCCTATGAACCCAAGCAGTATCAAAGCTATCCAGTGGTCGAACCTCTCTATGTACTCCGCAAAATTCATGCCCAGCGCATAGCCGATCGCAGGCATTATCCCCTGAAAAAGCCCGAATATGATACCGCACATCAATGCTCCCCTGACTCTCCCCTTTCTGACGCAAAGCCCATTAGTCACCGATACCGCAAAAGCGTCCATAGAAAGTCCACACGCAGTAAGAAAAAGCTCAAAAATACTCATATAATCCCCCTGTATAATGTATAAAAACAGCTTTACATTCAATCTTGACTTCCCTTATATTTTTATCTGCACCCACACTTTTTACACCTGCTACCACACCTTTTCTGTAGGGGCGAACAGCGTTCGCCCATCAAAGCAACAAACCCATGCTTTCATCAAATAAAATAGCCCCCACTCAACAAAAAAACGCCATCTCGGAAAATACAAAATAACATCTTTGCATTTTCCGAAAACAGCGTCATACCGTTATATTTTTTTAATCCTCACACTTTGAAGCAAGAAGCGAGCTGTATTGATTTCTGAACTGCTCAAATCTGCCCTCGTCAAGAGCCTCTCTTATCTTCTCCGTGAGCGTGTTGTAGAAATACAGATTGTGCATAACTGCCAGCCTGCCGCCCAACTGCTCCTCAGACTTGAACAGATGACGAATGTACGCCCTGCTGTGATTACGGCAAGCAGGGCAATCGCAATGCTCGTCAATAGGTCTGGGGTCAGTTTCATACCTTTTATTAGTGATGTGCATAATGCCGTTCCATGTGAACAGCGTTCCATGACGTGCATTTCTGCTTGGCATTACGCAATCAAAGAAGTCCACGCCTCTGTAAACAGCCTCGATTATGTTTGTCGGTGTGCCAACGCCCATAAGATATCTCGGCTTATCCTTTGGCATAAAAGGCTCGACCTTTTCGATAATGTTATACATCACCTCAGTAGGCTCACCCACCGCAAGACCGCCAATAGCAAAGCCCGAACAGTATTCCATTTCTCTTATGCGCTTCATATGCTCGATACGCAGATCCTCATAAGTACAGCCCTGATTGATACCGAACAGCATCTGATGCTTGTTTATAGTCTCCTCAAGTCCGTTGAGCCTTTTCTGCTCAGCGACACATCTCTCAAGCCACCTTACCGTTCTATCACAGCTTGCCTTTGAATAGCTGTGCTCAGCAGGGTTCTCTACACATTCGTCAAACGCCATTGCGATAGTAGACGCAAGGTGCGATTGTATCTGCATACTCTCCTCAGGACCCATAAAAATTCTGCGACCGTCAACATGAGAGTTGAAGTACACGCCCTCCTCTTTGATTTTACGCAGCTTGGCCAAAGAAAATACCTGAAATCCACCACTGTCTGTAAGAATAGGCTTGTCCCAGTTCATGAACTTGTGAAGTCCGCCCATTTTGTATATAACGTCATCGCCCGGTCTGACGTGCAAATGATAGGTATTGCAAAGCTCCACCTGAGTTTTAAGCTCGTTTTTCAGATCAATGGAAGAAACTCCGCCCTTTATCGCCGCCGAAGTTCCCACGTTCATAAAAACAGGTGTCTGTATAGTTCCATGAACAGTTTCAAACTGCCCCCTGCGTGCAGCACCCTCTTGTTTTAATAATGTAAACATAAATTCTCCTTATAAATTATTTTTTTCAGCCTATTCCATATCATACAGCTTCATAGTTTCAATATTTCTGTACTCATGCTTTTCATAATATCCAATAAGCTCTCCCTCTTCATCTCTGAGAGCTATCATGTAAACGTCCTTATTTTCCTTTTCGTTGCGGAAAGTATACACCTTGTTGTTGCCCTTGTCCTTTTTGAACCATGCAATGACCTGCTCTATCTTGTCATTAGAATCCCCGTTGTGACAGCCCTTTATGGACCTGCCCACAAGAGCCGCTCCTCCTCGCTTTTCATATCTTTTGACCGCTGTCGGGTTCATATATACTATCGTATTCTCAAGGTCGCAAATAACCACAGGTGCATCGTCTGCGTCAATAACGCTCTTAAAAAAGTTATTTTCCATTTCCGTTCTCCTTTATGATATCATTCCTGCCCCTTATTCCTTTAAGCACCATATCCAGAGGCACACCAAATATTTTTATGCAAAGCACCAATACAATAGGTATCGCTGTAAGTGCCAGATAAAGCTCCCAACGTTCAGGAAAAGCCTTTGCAAGATATGCCTGATAACCATAGTATGTGAGCATATAAACTATAGTTCTGTGCCAGAAGTACACCTGCAAAGTCCTGGAGCCGCACTTTGTTATCAGTGGAATCTTCACATCAAGCCCAATACCAAGCACCGCCAAACAAAGCAGTGCCGAGATACCCATAACAAGAAGCCTGCTCAAAAAAGTGCAATCCATGTCCGTTGCTTCAGATATGGAAAAATAAGAGTTTCTTCCCGTAAGAAGCATTCTCAGCGGATAAACAAGCTTTGTTTTTCCAAAGCAGAAATAAGTCCAAATGCCTATCACTCCCAAGGACAGCGCCCTTACATACCACTTCTTTACAAAATCAGCCACCTTTTCAGGGTCAAGCACATATCCGCAGTAGTAAAACGGGAAAAACACCACTATCCTGGATAGCTCATATTCATCGCCCACGCTAGGGTCATACCCTGCCGAAAGTGCCGTCACCATAGCCGCCGTAAGCACCGCCCAAGGTCTGCTGTTTCTTAACAGATAGCAAAGCCCCATAAATGCCGCCATTGCGAACATATACCAATATACACCGTCGCCGCCTAAAAGGTCAAAGAAAATCTCGCCATCACTGTTTTCCTTGTCAAAATCCGTCTGAAATCTCACCTGCGACCAATAATTCAGGCATTTCATTAACATTCCGATAACAACAAATCCAAGCGTCTTTCCAAGCACTTTCCTGCCGTCATCATGCCCCCTGTTGAACAATCCTGATATGAATAAAAACAACGGCATATGAAAAGCATACAGAAACACAAATGCGCCGCTAAAAACCTTTGCCTGCGGTACACCTGTTTCACCGCCGCCGTCACCAAAAAGCTTGACAGTGCTGTCGTCTATCAAATGCCCCAAGACCACAAGCACTATAAGCAGAAATTTCAGATTATCATATAAATACAGTCGTTTCTTCTCCCCTGACTTAATGTCATTCATATAGAAAAAACCTCCGTAAAAAAAAGTTTGAAATAAGATATCATCGCTGCAGACGATACCTTAATTCCTCACTCAGATATTATGAGCATACAATCACCAAAGCTGAAAAATCTGTATTTCTCTTCAACCGCTATCTTGTAAGCATTCATAGTGTTCTCGTATCCCATAAATGCAGAAACAAGCATTATAAGCGTGCTTTCAGGCAGGTGAAAATTAGTAACAAGTCCGTCAAGCACCTTGAACTCAAAGCCAGGATAAATAAATATCTCCGTGTAACCGTCACATGGAACTATCTTTCCGTCATTGAATGCCGCCACGCTCTCCAGCGTCCTGCATGAAGTAGTACCCACCGCAATAACACGTCCGCCATTTTTCTTCGTTTCGTTTATCATGTCTGCAGTTTCACGGCTAAGCTCATAATGTTCCCTGTGCATCTTATGGTCAAGGACCTTGTCCTCCTTAACAGGTCTGAAAGTGCCAAGACCAACGTGCAGAGTAACATACGCAATGTTCACACCCATTGCCTTTAAGTCCTCAAGCTGCTGCTCAGTAAAATGCAGACCGGCAGTCGGCGCAGCAGACGAGCCAAGCTCATGAGCATAAACCGTCTGGTATCTGTCCTTGTCCTTCAGCTTTTCAGTAATATAAGGTGGCAAAGGCATCTGACCTATCTCGTCAAGTGTGGCAAAGAAATTCTCCTCGCACTCAAATCGTGCGATACGGTTTCCGTCCTCCAACACATCAATTATCTCCGCCTTCAGCTTACCACCGCCAAAAACAAATCTTGTGCCGATCTTGGCTTTCTTTCCGGGTCTGCAAAGAATCTCCCAGACCATGTTCTCTTTCTGCTCCACAAGCAAAAACTCAATGAACGAGCCTGTGTCCTCACGCTCGCCGTATATCCTCGCAGGAAGCACCTTTGAGTCGTTAAGCACAAGCAAGTCACCTTTTTTGAGATAATTGCATAGATTATAGAAATGGTCGTGTACCACCTCTCCCGTCTGCCTGTTTATCTTCATCATTCTCGAAGCATTTCTAGGCTCGACAGGGGTCTGTGCAATAAGCTCCTGCGGCAGGTCATAATAAAAATCCGATCTTTTCATATTGTTGATATCAAGCATTTTAAATATCTCCTATTTACTTAAAATATAATAATTATAATAATGTAGGCAACGGCGTCCTCTACGTCCCACTCTCACCATTCTCAAAGTCCTTATTCCAACAACTGTCAACATTCTTTAAAGTCATTTAATTTCATATAAACTTATTAATTTACAGAAAATTAAAATATTTTTATCTATATGTATTGACAGAACGCTAAATATTTGTTATCATTAAACAGAACAGATAGAGGTGCAGTTGAAATGAGTATCATTTTTCGTGTGACCCCACACAACAGCGTCCCAACGCCTATGGTAAATGAGAAAGGTAAAACTGCCGAAGCGGAGTATCGGGAACACTCCTGCTGACTGTTAGTTTAATAGACTATCAGTTGTCATCATTACAAATGGTGGAGTGCTATCGGCATAAATTTTTATGTCAACATTCTTATTATATTGTATGATGAACTGGTTTTCAACCAGTTTTTTTATTATTTGTTTATTTTTTATGTTTTGTGCAAAATAACATTTGAACAGCGGCATATTTTAGTGTATAACGCCAAAGAAAATTGTTACCATGGCACAGGAAAAGGAGTTTTAATATGAAAAAGTACAATGTCGGTATCATCGGTGCAACAGGAATGGTAGGTCAGAGATTTTCTCTGCTTCTTGACAAACACCCATGGTTCAATGTAGTATGCGTTGCCGCTTCACCACGTTCGGCAGGCAAAAAGCTCAAGGACGCAGTTGCAGGCAAGTGGAAGCTTTCAGAGCCTCTGCCGGAAGCTATCGGTGAGCTTACAGTTCTGAACGCCGAGGAGGACGTTGAGAAGATCGCTTCAATGGTGGATTTCGTATTCTGCGCAGTTGATATGAAGAAAGACGAGATAAGAGCCCTTGAAGAAAAGTATGCAAAGGCTGAATGCCCTGTTGTATCAAACAACTCCGCACACAGACATACTCCTGATGTTCCAATGGTCATTCCTGAGGTAAACCCTGAGCATATCGAGATAATCGCTTCACAGAGAAAAAGACTTGGCACAAAGAGAGGATTTATCGCAGTTAAGTCTAACTGCTCACTCCAGTCTTACGTTCCTGCTCTTGCACCTCTTATGGATAAGTATAAGGTAACAAAGGCTCTTGCCTGCACATATCAGGCAATTTCAGGCGCAGGCAAGACATTTGAAAGCTTCCCTGAGATACTTGACAACGTTATCCCTTATATCGGCGGTGAGGAAGAAAAGTCTGAGAAAGAGCCTCTTAAGATCTGGGGTCATATCGAGGGCGACGTTATCGTTGACGCAACAGCTCCAGCTATCACAACACAGTGCCTGAGAGTTCCTGTTTCCGACGGTCACACAGCAGCAGTTTTCGTATCATTTGAGAATAAACCTTCTAAGGAAGAGATCCTTCAGGCTTGGAAAGATTTCAGCGGTGTTCCACAGGAACTTCAGCTTCCAAGCGCTCCAAAGCAGTTCCTTAACTACTTCACAGAGGACGATCGTCCACAGGCTAAGCTCGACAGAAACCTTGAGGGCGGCATGGCAGTTTCTATAGGCAGACTGAGAGAAGATTCACAGTATGACTATAAGTTCGTTTGCCTTTCACACAATACACTGAGAGGTGCGGCAGGCGGAGCAGTTCTGCTGGCTGAGCTTCTTGCAGCAAAGGGCTATTTTGACTAATATAACACATATATACGCACGAAAGGAGTGCTGTTTATGAAAAAGACTATTTTCACAGGTGCAGGCGTTGCTATCGTTACACCTATGAACGCTGACGGCTCTATCAACTTTGACAAGCTGGGAGAGCTTATCGATTTCAACATCGACAACGGCACAGACGCTATCATAATCTGCGGAACAACAGGCGAAAGTGCTACCATGACAGATGAGGAGCATATCGAGTGTATCCGCTATGCTGTTGAAAAGACAAATCACAGAGTTCCTGTTATCGCAGGCACAGGCTCAAACCATACAGAGTATGCCGTAAACCTTTCTAAGAAGGCTGAGGAGCTTGGTGCTGACGCTCTGCTTTGTGTTACACCTTATTATAATAAGACTTCACAGGCAGGACTTATCGCACACTTCTCCGCTATCGCAAAGGCTGTTACACTGCCTATCATTCTTTACAACGTACCGTCAAGAACAGGTGTGAACATTCTTCCTGAGACCTGCCGTGAGCTTGCAAAGATAGACAATATCGTTGCTATCAAGGCAGCAAGCGGAAACATCAGCCAGATAACACAGGTAGCAGCTCTCTGCGGCGATGACCTTGATATCTATTCAGGCAACGACGATCAGATCGTTCCTATCATGGCTCTGGGCGGAAAGGGTGTTATCTCAGTTCTTTCCAACTGTATGCCATTTGAAACACATGAGATCACACAGCTCTGCCTTGATGGAAAGTATGAGGAAGCAAGAGAAAAGGTATTCAAGACCCTTGGTTTTGCAAAGGCACTTTTCAGCGACGTAAACCCTATCCCTGTCAAGGAAGCTCTTAATCTTATGGGCTTTGAGGTCGGCGAGTGTCGTCTGCCGCTTGTAAGAATGAGCGATGATAAGATAGAAAAGCTGAAAGCGTCAATGAACGCTCTCGGACTTATCAAGTAAAATATACAAAGGGCGGAGAAATTCGCCCTTTATGTTTATAACAAAATTTTAAGGTGTGCTGTAGGGGCGAACAGCGTTCGCCCGTTTCCCTGCACATACTGGTCAATAAATAAAAAGAAAAGGAATGATATAAATGACTAAGATCGCAATATGTGGCGCCTGCGGAAAAATGGGCAGGTTCATATATGACGTTATGTCAGAGCGTGACGACTGCACAGTAAGCGCAGGTATCGACAAGTTCGGCGAGGCTTATGCAGACTTCCCTGTTGTAAAAGAGCCTGCCGACCTGCCTGAAAAGCCTGATGTAATAATCGACTTCTCACACCCTTCCGCACTGGACGGACTTCTCAGCTATTGCCTTTCAAACGGCACTGCCCTTGTAATAGCTACCACAGGCTATACAGAAGAGGATACAGCGAAGATACACAAGGCTTCCGAGCAGATACCTGTTTTCTTCACATTCAACATGACCCTTGGTATAAATCTTCTTGCAAATCTTGCAAAAACTGCCGCAAAAGTTCTTGGCGGTCAGTATGATATCGAGATAATCGAGAAGCACCATAACCAGAAGATAGACGCTCCGTCAGGCACTGCTATCATGCTTGCAGACGCAATAAACGAGGAGCTTGACAACAAGTATCACTATGTTTACGATCGTCATTCTGTAAGAGCAAAGAGAGAAAAGACCGAGATCGGTATGCACTCTGTCCGTGGCGGCACTATTGTTGGCGAGCATGAGATAATCTTTGCAGGCAGAGATGAAGTCATCTCCCTCAAGCACGAGGCTCATTCAAAGCAGGTTTTCGCTGTGGGTGCAGTGAATGCAGGCGTTTTCCTTTGTGGAAAGCCGGCAGGACTTTACGCAATGAGCGATCTTCTTGCTTCACTTTAATTAAATATCAGATACAGTGAGCGTCCTTGATGTTCCACTATTTCAGAGATTTTTTACACTCTCAGGCTGCTGTTTTATACGGCAGCCTTTTTTATACAAAAAAATAGCCGTGCGTGATTTTTTTCCGCACAGCCATTTCATTACATATTCTTATCAAGCTCCAAAGAAGTTTTCTCACGCTTTGTGAGCTTTTTCCATTGTACTTTGTAATCTGCATAGACCATTTTCCACTCGGCTTCATCAGGAACATATCCACCGAAGCAGGTCTTTTCAAAAAGATCTATAAGACCGCCAAGCTCAACTCCACGCCTCTTAACAAGATATTCTCTTATCATTTCAGGCGTGTATCCCGATAGCCTATCATTAGAAGCTATGGTCAAAAGCCTTACCACTCGCCTGTAAAGCCTTATGACCTTTTCTCCGTTATCTCTGAATTTAAGTGACAGTCGGAAAAATACCTCGATAATTCTGTTAAGGAATACGAAAACCACAAGCACAAACGCTACACCGATAAACAGTGCGATCCTGCTGAAATAGCTTACAAAAGTTGAAACATCAAAGTTCGTACCGTTTGCACTGTAGTCACGCTGATAGCCCGGAACTGTCGGGTCAAAAGTCATCCAGCCAATGCCTGTGATAAAGACCTCTACAAAAGCGTGAGCATGGCTATCTCTTACCACAAACTCTCCACGTTCATTCTTTTCATATGCTGCAAAGCCCTCAACATACCTTGCTGGAAGTCCCAGCATTCTCGCCATAAGTGTCATGCTTGTGGCATAGTTTGTGCAGTTTCCGCGCTTGCTCGTGAAAAGAAAATATGCGATAGACTCATCGTCAGGCTCATACTCGTTATCGTAAACATAGCCGTTCTGCTCAAAATAATCCACAAGCGCCTGAGCTTTCTCATAATCATTTTTGCAGTTTTCCGTTATGTTTTTCGCAAGAGCCTCCATTTTTCCGCCTTTATCGTCATATGCAGAAACATCTGTGTACAACGCATATATCTTATAAATATTCAGCGCTTGATTTGATGTGACATCTCCGTTTGTCAAACCATAAGAAAGCAGAAGTTTGAACTGATTTTCGGTCATATCAAGATTTGCCGCAGCCTGTCTTTCTCTCTCCGTTTCAGGAATATACTCAAAGCTAATGCCAAGCTTATTTCCTGCGGTGTCATATGGTCTGTAGACCTCGCTGTGAGTTGTTTTGATATAAACGTTGTTCTCCCCTGGGGTTATCATCAGTGGAGCAGGGATATAGCTAGGGGCAAAGCTGTCGCTGAACTGATTCATGACTGCCTTTTCACTGAACAGATCATCAGGAAACTGTGACCTGTCCACGCCAAGATCCTTGGTGTAATCCTTATCTGCAAGTGACTTTGCTATGCTGTAAACATAGCTCGGTGAGTTCACCTCGTTGTCACCGTAAAGATAAACATTTTTGTCAAAATCAAAATCGTAGAAGCTATCGTCTGTTACCCACTTCTCGTTTCTGAAAAGGTCAAAGGATTGTCTGCGGAGATAAATGACCTGTTCATCAGAGGTTGTGGTGAAGTTGAAAAGTATCTCGCCCGTTGCGTCTGCGCCAAATCTTGGGGAAGACTCATCACTAAGATTGTCATATGTGCCACTGCTTTTGATATTCACATCAAAGAAGTTGCTATTTTTTTCAAGATAAGATGTCTTTGAGGAAGTCGGCATAAGCATTGCAAGCGCACCCACAAGGGTAACGAAAACCGCCGATGCCGCCACATAAGAGCCGTTTATAACAAGGTCATGCTTGCTCTCGTCTGAAACAAGTCTGCTGTGCACCATAAGTGCAATGAACACAGTGAGCATTATGGTTATGTCAAGAGTATCCATTGAGTCGGCACGCTTACCGTAAATAAAAAACGGAAAAAGCACAACGAGCATCGTTCCAAAGCTTCTATAGCGCACAATGGTGAAATAATAAAGCACCGAAATGATAAAGAAGCCTAGTCCCACAAACAGAAAGTAGAAATATTCATCTATCTGACCTATCTCCTGCCTGTTTACATAAAACCAATTGATAAATGATTTCCCAGAATGTTCAAATCCAGCACGAAGAAGCTGAAAGCCCAAAAACAGCACTGCCACCATAAGGGCGGTATAGACAAGACCTCGCAGGACTTTTTTCGGCTTTAGCCACTCAAAAAGAGCAAACAGCAGACATTCATAGACCACATATCCAAAAGTATAAAGTCTGACATTGTCTACAAGATAGGTCTTAAAGATTATGTTCATGACCACTGCTCCAAGGAGCAGCGGCAAAGCATATTTTGAAAGAATATTCACAAGGGTGTTTTTTATCTGAGCAGTTTTAGTATTCAAAAGCCACACCCCCTATGTCATTTTACGAAACTCGAAAGTTTCGTCTACAAGCCACATATTTTCTGTCTGCTTATCAAGGCCGCTAAGATGTGTTACTACAAAAGAGCCGTTAAATTCTTCCATGAGAGAAGAAAAATCCCCCTGAGAAGTCGCCATGCAGGCTGTGAAGCAGATAGGAGCTGTCTTGCCTATCTCATGAGAAAAGGCAAAACGCTTTTCCTGCGGATATGGTGCTATTGCCGCAAGGTCGTTTTGAAGCTCTATTATATCACCTGCCTGCTTTATTTTCATGCTTTTCCAGCCGTCAAGATAATAATTATACTCACTCTCGAAGCCTTCCATAATAAGCATTGAAAGCATTGCAAGGCTCGCTTCGACTATATTATCAATATTCATAGCAAACATAGGGTCATGATTTTCGCTTGGTATATCAAGGAAAAACGCCTGACTTGAAGCCGTGACCTTTTCATCAAGGCGCACCATAAGCTCGTCACGCTTTGATGAAAGCTTCCAGTTTATTCTTTTCAGCGGGTCGCCTATCTCATACTGTCTGTGGTCATAGCCCGGAACGCCTGTAAGACCAAGTGCATTTTCATCTGATTCGCTTTCGTTATCGTCAAATGAAGCGTTCTCGGAAGTTGCTTTAAGAAGCTCTGTTTGAGAGCCAGTGTCAGGGATATTCGGCATTATCTTTATTTTTCCCACGGCTTTTTCATAACGTGAACTGTCAAGGTGCAGGGTGATTATTCCAAGATAGTCATGCAGACGTATGCTTTTTATTTTCACTGTGCCAAGACCTGCATAGCGTGTTTTCAGCTTAACGCTAACGCTTTGCTGTCTGCCGCCTGCCACGATAGTTTTAAATTCAAGTGGGCTTACAGCACCGATATTATCTGAACACTCTGCCGTTACCTCAACAACGCATGAGGGAATAATGCGTATTGCATTTAAAAGCATTATGTCAGCGTCAAACTCCTCGTTCTTTGCACTTATTTCTGTGGAAAGCTTTATGGCTGCCACAAGTTTACGCTTGGTAATGAGAAGTGCCACAAGAGATATCACAAAGGCTATAGCTAAAAGATAAAGCACAAGCGTACCACCGCTTCCGTTTATATAAACTCTAAGCAGTATCGCCACCGCCACGCAGGTAAGATAACCTAAAAGATTTTTCATGGGGTCATATCCTCTATTTCTCTATTGCGTCAGGTGATTTTACTGTAAGAGCGATATTTTCAAGAGCTTTCCTTTCATTTTCAAAGGCGGATTTGCCTTTAGGAGAAAGCATAAGTCTATGTGCAAGAACGTCAGGCATAACAGCCTTGACATCATCTGGCATGACAAATCCTCTGCCCTGAACAAAGGCATAGGCTTTTGAAGCTTTGAGAAGTGCGATACTTCCACGGGGAGAAACGCCAAGCTTTACATAATCTGAATTTCTTGTTGCGGTAACAAGGCTCAGGATATATTTTCTCACGGAAAGCTCTGCGGTCACATTTTCAGCGTAGCCCATAAGCTCACGGACGTTTTCAAGGGTCATGACAGGCTGGATATTCTTTGCAAAGCCTGATCTTTCGGCTCTTGACATTATATCAAGCTCATCATCATATGAGGGATAGCCCATTGATATCTTCATAAGAAATCTATCCATTTGGGCTTCAGGCAAATGATAAGTGCCGTAAGTTTCCACAGGGTTTTGTGTGGCAAGCACCATAAATGGCAATGGAAGTTCATGAGTTTTACCGTCAATGGATATCTGATGTTCTTCCATGACTTCAAGCAAGCTTGACTGAGATTTTGGGGAGGCTCTGTTTATTTCGTCTGCCAAGAGGAAATTGCACATTGCCACACCCTCCTTATACTCAAGTTCATGAGTTTTCTGATCTATCATAGAAAAGCCAACGATATCGGACGGCATAACGTCAGGGGTAAGCTGGATACGGTTATATTTGCCGTCCACTGACCTTGCAAGGGCTGATACAAGCTGAGTTTTGCCTACTCCAGGCACGTCCTCGATAAGAACATGACCGCCGCAAAGCATGGCTGTGATTATTTTAAGCACAGAGTCTGTCTTGCCGACGATAACTTTTTCGATATTATCTGTGAGAAGTTTTACCTTTTCGTTCAATTTTTTTTATCCCCCTTTTTATCAGGTGTTCTGTTTGGTGTGAGCGATATCATTTTTCTTTTTAAAAGCACCACATTTTCGATACCTGTGGTATGCGGGAACATATCAACGGGCTGGATAAGCTGTGCTTTATAGCCTATTTTTGCAAGAAGCTTCAAATCACGCTCGAGAGTTTCTATTTTACAGGAAACGTAGACTATCTTTTCGGGTCTGAGTTTGCCCAAGGCTTCAACAAATTCTTCTGTTGTGCCTGCTCTTGGAGGGTCAAGGAAAACTGTATCACAGCTCTCACCTGCCTGCGCAAGCTTTGTCATGAACTCGCCTGCGTCCTCATTATAAAACCTGATATTGTCAAGCTTATTGAGCTTGGCGTTTGAAACTGCATCCTTTACGGCTTCGGCATTAAGCTCAACGCCTGCCACGTCTGCACCGCTTTTTGCAGCGATAAGACCGATAGTACCTGTTCCGCAATATGCGTCGATAACTTTATCGCCTTTTTTAAGCTCGGCACAGGAAACTGCTTTAGAATAGAGCTTTTCGGTCTGCTCGGGGTTCACCTGATAGAAAGAATGAGGTGATATTCTGAACTTACAGCCGCAAAATTCGTCGGTGATATAGCCTTTGCCGTACATTATAATATCACGGTCGCCCAAAGTAAGAGGAACTCTGCCTTTATTAACGTTTTGGACGATAGTGGTTATATACGGGTGTTTTTCAGTAATAGCTTTAACGAAATTTTTCTTTGCAGGAAATATCGGAGTAGCTGTAACTAGCACGAGCATTACCTCGCCTGTTGTTTGGGAGGTACGGATAAGGGTATGCTTAAGAAGGCCCTGACCGCTTTCCTCGTTATATGGAAGGATACGGAAGTCAACCATAAGCTCTTTAAAGGTAGCAACTATTTGCTGTGCTCTTATATCCTCCAAAAAGCAATCGTCAGTTATTACCATACTATGGGTAGAGGACTGATATACTCCTGAGACGATACGCTTTGAGCTATTGACCTTATAGACAGTTTGGACTTTATTGCGATAATTATAGGGGTAGTCCATAGTTATTATCTGCTGAGGTCTGCAAAAGCGGCTCAACATTCTATCGGCTTTTGCCTGCTTCCATTCTATTTGCTGGGCGTAGGCCTTATCCAACTGACAGCCGCCGCAACGTTTAAAGCAGCTACATTTTTTCTCGCCTGTTGACTTATCGATAGTGGTATGTTTATTCATCACATTTACTCTTTTCATTATGTATAAATTTTATTTTAAGTATACCATTTTATATGAATAATGTCAACAAAGGCGGTTATAACAATTAAATTTAGCAGTATGCTCATGAGGTATAGCTAAGGTGTGTCGGTATAAATATTCAATTTTCAAGCTTCAGACGGAGTGCAGGAAGTGCTTTTCTGTGCGATCAGAACCTCTCATCGTGTTCACCTAACTCACGTTGACAAAATGTTTCCTCATACACTGTCGCTCCGCAAGGTTTCCGATTTGTGGTGAAACCTCTTCTACTTATACACGAAAAGTGGGTATTTTGTTGCAGAAAAAATGCAACAATTGCAGAAATGTTGCCAAATTA
>NZ_FR890697.1:0-1024 GCF_000435935.1 Ruminococcus sp. CAG:57
TTCAAATCATTAAAACTTCTTTATGAGTACCCGCTTTTAGTCAAGCGGTTATTTGTATTATTCAATATCGATTATCGGCTCCCACCGATAATGTCCGTTACACTCTTTATTAGTGCAGACAAAGTAATGTGCCTTATCTGCTGTTGTATTCACAGGAACATAGTAGCCGTTATGGCAAACAGGACACTCAACTTTTTCGCCTTTTTTTAACTTTGTGAGAATATCATTTTCTTCTGCCATGAACATAGCCCCCTTTTCTCCAGTTAAATTCAGGATAAACGTCTTTTACTGCAAGCTTTGAACACCACGCACAACACTTGCTGTGGTCTGAGCGGATAACGTACACCCTAAGTCCTGCGATGAAACGAAAATTGACTCACACGCTCACGTGGAGCGTACGTTAAAGTTACATATTTAGCAAAAGTTTAATTCTAAATAATCAGGCATTTCCAAACTGTAGTGTACATAGCCAGGATTTTCTGTGAATGTTTTATCCTTATCATATTCACCATTTACATATTTATCTAAGTTAATAGATTGCTCTAAATATTCAAAGTTCCACTCAAATTTACAAGCTTCCCAAATAGTCATATCTGAATATTCTGCAGAAGGACTACTCAAAAGTTCTTTAAGCAACTTTTTTTCTTTATGCGAAAGTTTCCAAAGCTTTTGGTCTTCTGCATTTTTATTTTCAACATAATCTGCTGAATTAAATAAAATTCTAACCACCTTAGCAGCATCTCCATAATAAACGTTATTATAAAATTTGAAATAAGGATGTCCCTGCCTTTCAGAATCGGGATTTACAGCGATACTTACATTATTCTGATTATCCCTACATACAGTTGACATTTCATCTAAGTATTCTTTCAAAAATAATTTAATCATTGCATGATACCTCTCTCTTTTTTACATTATCGTATTTCAACTCACACGCTCACGTGGAGCGTGACACAGCTTGCAGGGTCTATGTATTCAAGCATTTTATTTCAACTCACACGCTCACATGGAGCGTGACTTATTC
>NZ_FR890698.1:0-1766 GCF_000435935.1 Ruminococcus sp. CAG:57
TGTTTATGCAACCCCACATCCTTTTCCACTTAACAATGTTTAGGGACCTTAGCTGTGGGTCTGGGCTGTTTCCCTTTTGACAATGAGACTTATCTCACATTGTCTGACTCCCGTGAATCAATTATCTGGCATTCTTAGTTTGATAGGGTTCAGTAATCTTTCGACCCCTAGCCCATTCAGTGCTTTACCTCCAGTAATCTTTCACGAGGCTAGCCCTAAAGCTATTTCGGAGAGAACCAGCTATATCCGAGTTCGATTGGAATTTCTCCGCTATCCACACCTCATCACCGGCCTTTTCAACGGACGTGTGTTCGGCCCTCCATGGAGTTTTACCTCCACTTCAGCCTGGACATGGATAGGTCACTCGGTTTCGGGTCTATTGCATACGACTCTTTCGCCCTATTCAGACTTGCTCTCGCTTCGGCTCCGTGCCTTAAGCACTTAACCTTGCCGCATACAATAACTCGCCGGACCATTCTACAAAAGGTACCCGATCACACTTTGACGTGCTCTCGGTGCTTGTAAGCATAGGGTTTCAGGTTCTTTTTCACTCCCCTCCCGGGGTTCTTTTCACCGTTCCTTCACAGTACTATTCGCTATCGGTCATTAGGTAGTATTTAGGCTTGGAGGATGGTCCCCCCATCTTCCCACGGGGTTTCACGTGTCCCGCGGTACTTTGGATACAGCTCGCTGACTTTCTCTTTCGCTTACGTGACTCTCACACTCCTCGGTACGTTTTCCCACACGTTTCAACTAGAAATTATCAATGCTAAATGCTGTCCGAAACCCCATAAGTATTGCTACCTATGGTTTAGCCTCTTCCGCTTTCGCTCGCCACTACTCACAGAATCTCGGTTGATTTCTCTTCCTCGCCCTACTTAGATGTTTCAGTTCAGGCGGTTCCCCTCATATACCTATTTGATTCAGTATATGATGTATGTGCATACACATACGGATTGCTCCATTCGGAAATCTGCGGATCAATTCATACTTGCTGATCCCCGCAGCTTATCGCAGCTTATCACGTCCTTCATCGGCTCCTAATGCCAAGGCATTCTCCCTACGCTCTTCTTAGCTTAACCATTTTTGAATTATGTCTAATCCTCTTAATTTTTATGCTAATTGCAGGTTTTTTACCCGACTTTAACTTTCGTTATTGTCGTTCATTTTTCCTCATTTGCATTACTTTTGCTTTTCATTATTCAATTTTCAAGTTTCATTCCTTGCAAGATCTCTCTTGCTGGTGGGCACAAGTGGACTCGAACCACCGACCTCACGCTTATCAGGCGTGCGCTCTAACCACCTGAGCTATGCGCCCATTATGCTTTACATAACGGCACTCAAGCTGTTCGTCTTCCTTCGTCCCTTGGTGGAGATGAGGAGAATCGAACTCCTGACCCCCTGCTTGCAAAGCAGGTGCTCTCCCAGCTGAGCTACACCCCCATATGCAGGGACTAGGTACTCCATTGTGCTGTTTTAAAGATACTGTTTCCAGCATCCTCAAAATTGAACAAAAACTACTTTCTTAAACCTTTGCTGACCGGAGAATTATTTTATGAGAAGTTTTCTTTTCCTTCTCTGTTCTCCATAGAAAGGAGGTGATCCAGCCGCACCTTCCGATACGGCTACCTTGTTACGACTTCACCCCAGTCATCAATCCCACCTTCGACTGCGTCCTCCTTGCGGTTAGACTACAGGCTTCGGGTGTTACCGACTCCCATGGCGTGACGGGCGGTGTGTACAAGGCCCGGGAACGTATTCACCGC
>NZ_FR890699.1:0-757 GCF_000435935.1 Ruminococcus sp. CAG:57
TTTGCTACACTTGTTTTCTCCTTGATTGCTTGTATCTTCGCTTTTTCAAGAATGTCTTGGTCAATCGTTGTTGTGAATTTTACTTTTGACATTGAAATCACTCCTTTGCCTAAGTATATCACACTTTCACTAATACGTCAATACGTATATTTTGTACAAATTATTATACGTATATTCGTGTAATTTGCCTATTGTAATATACGTATATACGTGTTATAATGGCATTGATAAAACAAATAGAGAAACGAGGTAAATAAAAATGAGAGAAGTTGCATTAGTTGTTGATGAGTATGGTAATGAAATATTCTTCGGCGAAACTATTGGAGAGTGCAGAAGATATTGTGATGAACATCATATTACTGGTGAAAATGGTGAATATATTGCTGTTGGAGATTTTGATGATGAAACTGCATCTTTTGAAATGTTTGACTATGAAAGTTTACCTCTTACACCGATTATATAGATATTATCTATGTGAAATCTATCATGCGAACGGCTGGGGGTGAATTGCGGATTGTTGGAATTGTTGGAATGTTGGAAACAACAGCTTTCAAGTTTTCAACATTTCAATGATTTCAATGATTCACAAGAGGGGAACGCCGTTCAAGATTCCCCCTCTTTACCTGTGGTTATGATGAAAGGACGATTGAAAATGAAAACTTCTAATCAGCTTGCAAAGTATCGTGAAAGCCTTGTGAAATATGCTCTTAAGTACGGAGTTACAAAAACCGCTATCAAGTACAATACAAATAGACAA
>NZ_FR890700.1:0-54374 GCF_000435935.1 Ruminococcus sp. CAG:57
AACGCTTAAACAATTCATCTATTTCATAGTCACAACACAAGTTAGAAAGCTTGCAAATCCTTTATTTACGAGGGTTTGCAAGTTTTTTGTTTTACAATAAAAACAGCTTCCGAACAGCCGCTGACAACTGCTCGGAAGCTAATGCTTTACCTATCATATATCGCTTATCCCTGCACTATCTTTCTTCTTGCACATGATCCTATACCCCACTCTCCCGTAAATAAAACTCAGAACCCAGCCTGCCGGCATCGACAGCCATACTGCCGATACGCCTATGACCGATACTAGAGCGTAGGTAAAAATGATTCGGAACGTGAGATTTATTATGCTTCCGGATAAAAACAGCTTCAAACACCCAAGCCCCCTTAACATTCCGTTGAAGCTTGAATTTATTCCCATTATTATATAACAAAACGCAAGGTCTGTCATGTAGCCCATGCCTGTTTCTATGGCGGAAGCTGAGGAGCTTGACAAGTCCATAAAAAAGCCCAAGAATCGCCGTCTGAGAAGCATTATCACTGCAAATTCTATCACCGCTATGCCTGCGCATAACAGTACGCTCGCCTTGTAGCCCTCTCTGATACGATCTTTTTTGCCTGCCCCAAGATTTTGTGCCGTGTAGGTGGATACCGCATTTCCGCAAGCTATGAACGGCATTATGGCAAAGGAGTCTATCTTTGAAGCCGCCGTGTACCCTGCAAGCACGTCCGAGCCAAAGGGATTGACGGCAGACTGCACTATTAACATTCCCACCGACACCACTGACTGCTGTATCACCGATACTGCCGCATAGGACGACATCTCTTTTAACACTGCCCCCGAAAAGAAGCTGAACTCTGCTCTTTCATGGTCTTTTATGTATACCTTGTCAGTAAGAAGCAGAAACGATATCACTGCCGATACTCCCTGAGCAATGAAAGTCGCCCATGCCGCACCTGATACGCCCATGGAAAATCCCCCTACAAACAAAAGGTCAAGCCCTATGTTCAGCAAAGAGGACATCACAAGCAGATGAAAAGGCGTCTTTGAGTTGCCAAGAGCACTAAATACCGACGCTTGCACATTGTAAAGAAACATAAACGGCATACCTAAGGAATATATCCGCAGATAGTCTGCAGCGTCATTTATGATATTCTGCGGCGTTTTCAGAAGTCTTAAAAGCGGCATACTAAGCACCACCCCAAGAACCGCTATCAACGCTGCGACCATAAGTGAAAATATCAGCACAGTGGAAATGCCCGTCTTGACCTTTGACTTGTTCCCGGCACCGCAGTATTTCGCTATAAGCACCGATGTTCCTATGCCCGTACCAGTTGCAACGGCTATCATGACCATTGTCACTGCAAAGGAAACTCCCACCGCCGCAAGAGCTTCGTCACCATTTATCTTGCCCACTATTATGGTATCCATGGTGTTGTAAAGCTGCTGAAAAAGGTTTGCAAATATAAGAGGCTGTGCAAATCGGAATATTATTTTCTTAGGGTCGCCCTCTGTCATTATTACATTTTCTGGCTTATTCTTCAAATTCTTCACCGCCTGTGAATGTGGGTATGTATCTTTGCTGGGTTACGTCAAAAAGCCCTTTTTCCGTCATCCCCACCTCTGGGATAGTCTGACACAGCGACACTGTAAGCACCACCGTCATACGCTGTATGTTTCCCCCTGTGAGGGCAAGGGCTTCTCTGAAAGCTTTCTGTGCCTTTATCTCGCCTATGATGTTTTCACCGCTTAGTATGCCTGCCACAGGAAGGGAGTAAAGCCCTGCCACCTTGCCGTCAATAGCCATAGCCGCACCGCCGCCATTCGCTTCAACAGCTTTCACAGCGCAAAGCATATCCGCAGGGTCAACGCCCGATACAACGACATTATTGCTCTCCTGAGCAAAGCTTGCGGCAACAGCTCCCCTTTTAATGCCAAGACCTTTTATAAAGCCATTGCCTATCTCACCGCTCCTGCCGAAACGCTCCACAACGAATATGGGCAGAATATCGGCTTTTGTATCACCGCATACAATGCCGTTGCTGACTTCAAGCCTGCCTTTTACAAGCCTTGTGACTATGCCACCCTCGGGCATTTCAATTGCATTTGCAGTAACATAGCCCCTCTCAAAGCCTGCTTTTATCTCAAAAGAATGGCTGTCAAGCCCTCTGGGCAATATCACAGTGTTTTTAAGCTCAGGATAGCAAGTTATGTCAAACTCATGCCTGCAAAGAAACTCGCCGTTTTCAGCCACAAGCCTGCCCTGGTGAAAGACCTTTTTCACTGTCATATTTTCAAGGCTATCCATAAGCAGAAAATTCGCCTTTTTTGAGGGAGCCACCGAGCCTATGATATCGTCAACACCATAGTGCCTTGCGACGTTGAGAGTTGCCATTTTTATTGCTGACACAGGGGAAACACCGCATTTCACTGCAATGCGCAGAGCATTATCTATACAGCCGTTTTCCTTTATATCCTCCGCAGACTTGTCATCAGTGCAGAACATTATATCGTCCGTTGGGATATGATTTTTTACTATCCCCTGGCAAAGAGTTCGGCAGTTCGGCTCTATAGTTCCCTCTCTTACCAACACCGCCATTCCGCAGGCTAGCCGCTGCTCAAGGTCGCTTATGCTTTCGCACTCATGGTCGTCACAAAGCCCGGCGCAAGCCGCCTGCTGAACGTCACGAAATCCCATTGACGGACAGTGACCGTTCACCTTTACACCTGCCATTTTTGCCGCACCGAGAAGCTTTATTATCTCCTCATTCCCCACCACAGCACCGCTTATCTCACCCACAGTTTTCGCCCTGCACTCTTTGATAACATTGGTGATATCGTCTTGCGTTTTCAGAGTAGAAAGATACTGCGAAGAAAGCTGCAAAAAGCTCTCTATGGGCATTTCCCCAAGCATTTCACATATAGCTTTTATGCCCTTAAGATCAAGAGTATTCGACATCTGCATAGGGTCAAAGAATACACAGCCCGTTCCGTGTGGCACTGCGCCCTCGCAGTATGCAAAAGGCGTGAGCTTTGAGGACTCTATGTGCATATGAGCGTCGATAAAAGAAGGCGCAAGATACATTTCTCTGCAATCAATAAACTCTGTTGCTCTAGGCTCAAAGTCAGGGCAAACTGCGGCGATAATGCCGTTTTTTATCCCCACCGAGCCGCTGTCTATTATCCGTTCTCTGTAAACGTCAACTATCATTGCGTTGTAAAAATAAATATCAAAAGGCAGCTTACCCTTAGCCGCCAGTATAAGTTCCTTTAGCTGCCGATCATTCATAAGCTGCCTCTTTCAGATACAAATATTATCAGTGTTTATATAGCGACTTGTTCAGCGCAAGATTGCAAAGCACATTGATTATACATCTTGACGCCGCAAGTGAAGTTATCTCGCTCACATCAAACGGAGGAGATACCTCCACAACGTCCATTCCACAGATACCGGGAGCTGTCACGAGCTTGAGAAGCCTTAAAAGCTCTCTCGGGAGCATACCACCAAAATCAGGTGTGCCAGTACCCGGGCAGAAAGCAGCTTCCAGAACGTCTATATCAAGGCTCACATACACTGCCTTACAGCCCTTCCATGCGATATCGAGGGCAAGCTCTGCCACCTTGTCGATACCATACTTGTCTATATCCTCCATTGAGATCGCAGTACAGCCGCTGTCACGGGTGAATTTTGACCATGACTTGCAGCAGTTTCCGCCTATGCCTATCTGCACAAGATTTTTTGCGCTGAGGTTAGGCAGGTGAGTGGAATGATACCATTCTGTGCCGTGCATTTTTTCGTCCATTTGGATAGCGTCGCAATCGCTGTGGCGGTCGATATGGATAACGCCGATATTGCCGTCGATATACTTTGAAATGCCCCTGAGCGTAGGGAAAGTGGTAGAGTGGTCGCCTCCAAGAACGATAGGCGTTACTCCCTGAGAGAATATATATCCTATGCCCTTTGTTATCTGGTCGAAAGTCTTTTCGGCATTTGCAGGAAGTGTGTAGATATCTCCTGCGTCGCAAAGCTTTATGTTTTCGTATAGGTCAACGCCATAGTCAGGGTTGAAAGGGGATATCTGCGAAGAAGCGTGTCTTATGCCGGCAGGGCCAAGTCTTGTGCCTGAGCGGTTTGACGCTCCGCTGTCATATGGGATACCCACCACTGCAACGTCATATTCCGACACCTTATGGATATCCTCGCAGAAAGGACTTCTGAGAAAAGTTTCGTGGCTTGTGTATGTAGGGCCGAGATTTGTTCTTGCAAAACAGCTCATGCCCTCGCTTTTAATGCTGTCCGCAGGCTCTAATCCAAACTCAACGGCTCTCTTTGCCATTGTAGGAAATCTTGTGTTGCCAAATTCATCAAATCTTGCCGCCGTTTTCATGGCGTGCAGTTCATTTCTGTCTATCATGATCATTTCTCCCTGCTTTCTTTTATAAGCGGAAACTGAAGCTCCGCTATAGTTTCATCACTGTTGTCCGTAAGGGTTATGTCTATACGGTATATCATCACCCCGACGTTTCCAAGGGTGTAGCCATGCTCCTGTGCAAGACAGCGCATTTTCATTATAAGCTCACCGAAATAGCTGTAGCAATTCCTGTGAAAAGCGCAAACGTATTTTCCTCCTGCCACTGTTGTGAAGCTTTCCTTGTCAGCCTGATCTGCCGAGCAGAACACCATAGGGCAGACCTCGGAATCCATATCGTCAGGGTCAACTGAGTTTTTTATGGTCATTGCCACCTTATCAGTGGCAAGCACAGGTGAAGTTCCGCCTATAGCCTCCTCAAGCTTCATAAACTCTATACCGGTGAGATTTGTTCTGAACTTGTTGCTCTCCCCTTTGAGGGCATATCGTTCAGGAAGCTCCCTTATAACAGGGTCATCAAGCTTGAAATCTGTGTTGTTAAGCTCTCTGATAAATTTAAGCTTTTCTTTCAGCACACGGCTTATTTCAAGCTTATCCGCTATCTCCTGCTGTAAAAGCTCATAACGCTGTCTGAGAACACGCTCGGACTTTTCAAGGTTTCTGTCGCTGAAATAGTCCTCTATTTCTTTCAGTGATAAGTTCAGCCTGCGAAGCTCTTTTATAGTGCCAAGCTTTTCACACTGCTGTGCCGAATAAAACCTCCGCCCTGTGAGCTTGTCAACATAGTCAGGTCTTAAAAGCCCTATCTTATCGTAATATCTAAGCCGTTCTGTAGGTATGTTTCGATACTTTGCTATCTCGGTTATGCTCAGAAGCTTTTCCCCATTCGGGACAAGCTGTCCGTTTTCGTCTGTATAAAACACAGTGTATTTCATATCATCAGTCATATCTTGTCCCCCATTCCAATTATTATGACAGCTTATTCAAGAGCCTGCTCGTCCTCTGCCCCTTTTCTTATCTTCACAACGTTTGCAACGTCATAAACAAATATCTTTCCGTCGCCTATCTTGCCCGTATAAAGCACCTTTCTGATAGTGTCAATAAGAAGTCCAAGAGGAACAGTGCTTATAACTATCTCCACCTTTATCTTAGGCAGAAGCCTTGATTCAAGCTCAGAGCCTCTGTAAAGCTCAGTGCTTCCTTTTTGTATTCCACAGCCGCTCACCTGCGTAACTGTCATGCCTGTTATATCAAGCTTATCCAAAGCATTTTTCAGCATCTCGAACTTTGCGACGTTCATAAGAACGACCACCTTGTGCATCTTTCCGTCCGCCTTGTAGTCAGAAGCGTTAAGCTCTGAGGCTTCGTCTATAGCCCTCACCTTTGAAGGCTCGTCAGCGGCAGCGGTGATGAACTGAGCAGTGTTGAGAAGGTCCGCATAGCTGCTTGAAAGTCCATGCTCGCACTTGTCAAGACCAACTATCTCTGTGTTCTCGCTAACTCTCAGACCCATTGTTTTCTTTATCACGGTGAACACTATCACCATAATAAGCGCTGTCCATGCCGCCACTGAAAGCACGCCTGCAAGCTGTATAAGCAGATCCTTCGGGCTGCCTGAATATATAAGACCGCTTTTCTTTGCGAAAACGCCCGTCATAAGCGTTCCCCATGCTCCGCACAAACCGTGAACACTTACCGCACCCACAGGGTCGTCAGCCTTTAGCTTTGTTATAAGCTCAACACCAAACACCATTACAAAGCCTGCTGTTATGCCGATAAAGAATGCTCCTCCTGCCGAAACTGTGTCACAGCCTGCGGTTGAAGCCACAAGTCCTGCAAGTGCTCCGTTAAGGGTCATTGTCACGTCAGGCTTGCCGTAGCGCACCCATGTGATGAACATTGCAGCTATTGCGCAAGCCGCCGCAGATATGTTTGTGTTAAAGAAGATATCCCCAAGCTTTGCCGCCGCATTGTCGCCCTGAGCGGCGAGAAGCGAGCCACCGTTAAATCCGAACCAGCCTATCCACAAAATGAATATGCCCAAAGCTCCGATAGTGAGATTATGTCCCGGTATGGCTCTCGCCTTGCCGTTTTTATCAAACTTGCCTATCCTTGCTCCCACAAGCAGCGCACCTATAAGTGCGGTAGTTCCGCCAACAACGTGAACGGCAGTTCCGCCTGCGAAATCGTGGAAGCCTATACTTTTGAGCCAGCCTGCACTGTTCCATATCCAGTGACCTGTTATAGGATAAACTATTCCGCTCATAACAGCCGAATATGTAAGATAAGCCTTGAACTTTGTTCTGCCTGCCATTGCTCCTGAAACTATAGTCGTGGCAGTTGAACAAAAGACCGTTGCGAACATAAGGAACACTCGCTTAGGCAGATCTCCTGCGGCTGCAAACTTTCCTGCTGCGAACAGGCTTGGCGTTCCGATAAATCCTACTATGGAGTCGCCATACAAAAAGCTGAAGCCGATAACCCAGAAAAGAACAGAGCCTATGCAGTAATCCATAAGGTTTTTCATTATTATGTTGCCTGCATTTTTTTCTCTGGTGAAGCCTGTTTCCAGCATTGCAAAGCCTGCCTGCATAAAGAATATCAAAGCTGTGCAGAGAAGAACCCACACGGTATCCAGAGATGAATACATTATCGCACTTCCTTTTTCATATTATTTCTTATTTTGCCACATGAACGTCTGCGTAACTGAAGTTATACCAGAACATCGGGCTTGGGTCATATGTGAACTTATCGCTTACTGCGTAAACATCAGATGATGTGTAAAGTCCAAGGTAAGGGCACTCATCAGCAAATATCTTATATGCGTCAGTATAGTAACCCATTTTCTCAGCGTCGTCTGTTGTCTGAGCCGCTTTATCAAGAAGTCCGTCTGCTTCTGTGCTTGACCAAAGTGTTTCATTCGTTCCGCCCTCGCAAGCGTTAGAGCCTGCATATAATGTCTTTAACATTCCCATAGGGTCAAGGAAGTCTGACATCATGTATGTGCCGACTGCGTTGTAATATCTCTCGCCGTTATCCTTTGTCTTGTAGCCGAACATATAGCTGAAGATATCGCTGTCAGGCACTTCCACAAGATTCATTGTGATAGAGCCACTTGCGTCTACCATTGACTTGAGAAGCTCAGCCTGCTTCTGCGTCTGTGAAGTCGTATAGAAATCAAACTCAAAGCCGTCAGGATACTTTGACTTTGCAAGACATTCCTTTACCTTGTCATAATCCTGAGTATAAACATCGCTTTCGGCGATAGTTGAATCCCACTTGTCCTTATCCATATACATCATGGATTCGCTCATTGGAACAACAGCCGACTGCTTTGCATAATCGCCGCCGATAGTTGTTGTTATCTGGGAACGGTCGATACAATATGCAACAGCCTTTCTTGCCCACTCGTCATCAAACGGCTTTGAAGCTGTGTTGAATGCGATATAGTTTGAAGTTGTTCCCTCGCATGAGAGGATATTGAAGTTCTGACAACTCTGATATACAGACATAACGCTGTTTGACATACCCTCGACAAAGTCTATCTGTCCACCCTTTGCCGCAAGTGCTAATGCGCTTTCGTCCTCGATAACGTAATATTCTACCTTGTCGATATCGAGAGTATCAGGGTCGCCCCACCAGTTTTCGTTCTTTTCAAGAACTATCTCGCTTCCTGATGACCATGAAGAAAGCTTGTAAGGACCTGTGCCGACAGTCTTTCCGTCAGCAGTGCCGTACTTGTCGCCTTGCTCCTCTGTTACAGACTTCTCGACTATAGTGCAGGCTGATGTCGCAGGAACATACTGCCATGATGAGTCAGGCTGCTTAAGATGAACTGTCAGCGTCCAAGTATCGTTGTCGGCTTCAAAGCTGTCAACGTTTGCAAAAAGATAGCTCATATAATAGTTGTCTTCTGTTACTCTGTTAAGAGAATAAAGCACATCGTCCATTGTCATTTCATTGCCGTCTGAGAACTTTACTCCCTGTCTTATCTTGTATGTGTATGTAGTATCGTCAACCTGCTCCCAAGATTCTGCAAGGGCAGGCTCAACTGTTGTGCCGTCATGTGAGAAGTTAAGAAGCGTGTCATAGCAGTCATAACCTGTGAGAGTTGCTGCCACGATAGTGAAGTCGGCAGGGTCAAATGATGACGGCTCCTGAGTATAGCCTACTCTGAGAACTGTCTCTGAATTTCCTCCTGAAGAACCTGAGCCTGAACCGGAACCTGTGTTGTTGAAGCAGCCTGTCATACAGCTTGAAACTGTTATTGCCAATGCAGCAGCGGCCGCGATCTTGCGTGAGAATTTTTTCATGATAACTTTCCTTTCTTCAAAAGATTTATTACATATCCGAAGCAGTCTTGCTGCGGTCAATGCCTAGCGGGAAATGACAGGCAACGTAATGCCCGTTTCCAATGTCTTTGAGCTTTGGCGTGCGGTTGTCGCACAAGCCCTCTTTGAAATATCTGCACCTGCCTGCAAAGCGACAGCCCTCGGGGATATCCACTGCGTTCGGTATATCTCCCTCCAGCAGGATATGCTTCTTATTTTCAAGAGGATGTTCCTTTGGCTTTGCTGAAATAAGTGCCTGAGTGTAAGGGTGAGCAACGCTGTTATATACCTGCTCCACCGTACCCATTTCCATTACCGCTCCCAGATATACCACCGCTATCCTGTCGCAAACGTGACGGACAACGTTCAGATCATGGGAGATAAAAAGTATCGTCTGCCCTTTATCCTCTTTCAGGTCGAGCATAAGATTCAATATCTGCGCCTGCACAGAAACGTCAAGTGCCGAAACAGGCTCGTCTGCAAGAATGAAATCAGGCTCCAGCATAAGCGCCCTTGCTATTGCAAGCCTTTGGAGCTGACCGCCCGAAAGGTCTTTAGGATATCTTGTGAGCAAGTCCTCCGGAAGCGCTATATACTCCATAAGCTGTTTTATCCTCGCCTTGTAGACCTCAGGCTTTATCTTATGCACCTTTGCAGATTCTTCAAGGCTAAAGCGTATAGTCTTTTTCGGGTCAAAGGAAGCAAGAGGGTTTTGAAAGACCATTTGCATTCTTGAACGCAGCTCCTGCTGTTCCTTGCGGCTCACATGAGTTATGTTTTTGCCGTCAAAATATATCTCGCCTGAATCAACGTCGATAAGCTTCAGAACGCATCTTCCTATGGTTGATTTGCCCGAGCCGCTCTCGCCTATTATGCCGAATATCTCGCCTTTGTAGATATCAAAGCTAACATCATCAACGGCGTGGATATATCTTGTCTTTGCCTTTGCAAGCTTGTAATTGTCAAGGCAGAAATACTTTTTCAGATCTCTGACGCTTATAAAAGGCTGTCTGTCTTTTTCATTGCTCATTGTGATGTCACCTCCCGCCACTTGAAGCAAGCTGTGCTGTGTCCCTCAGACACATTTTCTGTAACAGGCACGCAGCTTCTGCATTTATCGTCAGCATACTTACATCTTGGTGCAAAGGCACAGCCCTTGAACTTTTCATACAGAAGCGGAGGACTGCCAGGTATGCTTTTCATTCTTTTTTCTGTGTCGCTCTCTCTTGGATTGCTTTCAAGGAGCGCCTTTGTGTATGGGTGAGCAGGGTGGTCGAAAATATCCACAACGCTTGCGGTCTCAACAGCCTTTCCTGCATACATTACAGTTACGCTGTCGCAAATCTCAGCCACAACACCAAGGTTGTGAGTGATGAATATTACCGACGTTCCGCTTTCCTGCTGGAGCTTTTTTATAAGCTTTAGTATCTGCGCCTGTATAGTAACATCAAGCGCCGTGGTAGGTTCGTCTGCAATAAGAAGCTTCGGCTCGCATATAAGAGCCATTGCTATCATTATTCTCTGTAACATTCCTCCGCTCATTTCAAACGGATACTGCTCGTATCTTTTCTCAGCAGGTGTTATGCCTATCTTTTCAAACATCTCGATGACCTTTTCTCTTGCTTCACGGCGATTTAAGTTTTTCTTCGCCCTTAGCATTTCTGCTATCTGCTCGCCTGCTTTCATGATAGGGTCAAGGGAAGTCATAGGGTCTTGGAATATCATTGCGGCTGTGCTGCCCCTGAAATCACGGAGCTGCTTTTTGCTCATTGCAAGAACATCTTTCTCGCCGCTGTCATCTCTTATGTAGATATCCCCTGCATATCTGGTGGTCTCCTCGTTATGAAGCCTTATGACCGACTTTGATGTTACGCTTTTTCCGCAGCCGCTCTCGCCTACGATACCGTGTATCTCCCCTTGCTTCACTTCAAGGTCAACGCCCTGAACGGCGTATACGATACCTCTAACTGTCATAAAGTCTACAGAAAGGTCTTTTATTTCAAGAACGTTTCCTTTTTTCATCTTTTACGCCTCCCCGTTTGCCTTAACTGCTGAAAGCTTCTTTATTCTGTGTTTCTTTTCGTATTTCTTGAATGACGGAAGCTTTCTTGATGACGGATCGAGATAGTTCTGAACACCGTCGCTGAAAAGGTTTATGGATACTGTTACAAGTATTACGCATATTGCAGGTATAAAAAGCAGTGCCGAACTATTATAAAGGTTGCCCATGCCGTCACGGAGAAGCGTTCCCCAGTCGGCATTCGGAGCCTGAACGCCAAGTCCCAGAAAGCTCAGAGTAGCCATTGATGTGATAGCTGTACCGATATCAAGTGTGAACTGCGATATCATAGGTGTGATGATGTTCGGCAGGATATGCACGAAAATTATCCTTGCGTCTGAAAAGCCCATTGATTTGCAGGCTTCAACATACACCGCCTTTTTCTCTGTCATTATCATTGATCTTGCGGTCTTTGTTGTAAGAGGGATATAAGAAATGCCTATGGCGATGATACCTGTCATCATGCCCTTTCCCATTACCGCAATAAGGATAAAGGAAAGAAGAAGTGGCGGTATTGCGCTTATAACGTCCCACACCCTCATTACGATACTGTCAAGAGGACCTCTGTAGTATCCGCAGATAAGCCCAAGAGGAACACCTATGACTACCTCTATGGCAACTATAAGAAAGGCATTCAGAATGGAAGTTCTTGCACTGCATATGAGCCTTGAAAAAATATCTCTGCCAAGTCCGTCAGTTCCGAAAATGTGTCCCTCAGAAAAGGCGGGTGCATATATGGCATTCACGTCTGTGGCAAGAGGGTCATACGGTGCGATAACGCTTGCAAAGAGCGATACGAAAACTATTACCGCAAGGAATATTCCCGTCACCGCCACAACAGGTGTGAAAAACGTTCCTGCTTTATTTTTCTTCTTCATTAAAAATCCCACCTTATTTAAGATCAACTCTCGGATCAAGAACGGTATAAAGTATGTCGATAACAAAACTCATTACAAGATAAGCTCCAAGCATGAAAAGCACAAGTATCTGAACTATTGGAAAATTGTTTTCCTCTATCGCCGATATGAGCAGACCGCCTATACCGGGAAGAGAAAAGACCTGCTCAACTATTACTGTCGAGCCTATAGAGCCTGCTATCATATATCCTGCAACTGTTATAACAGGAATAACGGCATTGTGAAAAGCGTGCTTGTAGGTTATGTTGCTTTGCTTTAATCCCTTTGCAGCTGCTGTTGCGATATAAGGGGATTGAAGCTGACTTATCATGTTGCTTCGTGTGATACGTCCAAGCATCGCAACGAACGTCAGCGCCATTATCAGGCTCGGTATCATTATACGTTGTAAGAACTCTCCGAAATTTGTATATGTTCCGATAAACGAATATCCAGGAACGTACTTTGTCATGAAAATAAGTATCAGTATGCTTACCAAAAATGACGGCGCACCTGAAAGCACAAGCATAAGTCCTGAAATTGCTGCGTCTGAGGGTCTGCCTTTTCTCAGCGCCGCTGCAACTCCCATTATAACAGCTATCACTGAGCCTATGACGGAACTCATTATCACAAGTCCGAATGTTATTGGAAGCCTTGACATTATAAGACCTTTTACGTCCTGACCGTCAACATAGTCTGTACCGAAGTCGCCTGAAAGAACTCCCTTTATCCACCTGAGATACTGTATATGCACAGGGTCGTCAAGGTGATATTTTTCTGTAAGAGCCTGCCTGAGTTCAGGAGTGGATTGATTGTTTCCTATCATTACTGTGAGAGGGTCTGCGTCTGACATTCTCAGAACAACGAACACCAGAAAGGATACCAAAAACATTATGACTATCATTGAAAGCAGCCGTTTGATTATAAATCTGAACCTCTTCACTTTACATTCCTCCTATATTTACAGCTGCACTTTGCAGGATTTTCTTGTTTAACTTTCATTTTGCTTTTTGAAAATAATTTACTTCACGAAACTTTTCTTTCGATATACCTATGATATATCCTGTAGCAACTACAACTGCAATACTAAAAATCAGTCATTTTATATTTTATATATAAACTTTTTATTAACGCAAACTGTCTTTTAAGCTTACATAAAATGTTGTATGAATAAAGAAGTTTTATATCCTGCATTTTGTTCATATTCACAAATGTAAAAAAAGAGGGGCGCTCCAAAGCAGAAGCACCCCACAAATGAAGATTTGGTAATCAGTAGAAAGCTTAGTCCTCGAACATCTTTCTTGCAGCGAAGCATATCATCTCGGCAGTGAGATCAGTGCCGTATTCGCTTACGTCGATCATAAGATGTTTGTTGTCACGGTCACCACGATTTTTGCCTGTGACGTATTTATAATAGTTGTGGCGCTGGCGGTCAACACGTTTTATGAGCTTGTCAGCCTCCGGCCATGAAAGGTCATAAGTTTCACACATATGCTTTATCCTTGCTTCCAAAGGCGCATAGAGAAAAACGTTCATGTGGTTCGGATATTCTCTGAGAACATAGTCTGCACACCTGCCGAAGAATATGGCGGATATACGCTTGTTTGCAAGATCTCTGATGATATCCACCTGCGCTTTTACAGCCTTGTCGGAATAAAACTGCGTTGATGAGCCGTAGCCAAATGACTTCAGCAGGCGGTCAGCGTTCTTGTCAAGCATTTCCTCACTGTCAAGAAACGAGTCACGGCTTATGCCTGCACGCTCTGCCGCCATATCTACAAGGTCCTTGTCATAAAACTCCACGCCAAGCTCAGCCGCCGCCTTTCTTGCGACCTCTCTTGCGTTGCAGCCGAACTCACGGCTTATGGTAATAATAAACTTTTTCATAGTCTATGCTCCTTTTTTTATTTATGAGATTTTCTTTCGCGGCGGCTATCCTCCGCTCCTGTCTGGCTTTTATCTGAATTTTCGGCAAATTCCAACCGAATTTCACCGACATGAGCCTTAGGGAAAACGTCACCGCAAGGCTCGCCATGCAGGCAGGCATGAACGACATCATGCCATAGCAAAGCAGAAAAGCCGCTGCACCTGTGGCAGAAGCGCAGGCATAAATGTTGCCCACAAATATCTCAGGCTTCTTGTTAACGAAAATATCCCTGAGAACTCCGCCCCCAACGCCTGTTATAACTCCCGAAAACACAAGCAAAAAAGTGTTGTCAGACACGCCGCTCCTCATTGCCGCTGTTATACCTGTAACAGTGAAAATGCCAAGCCCTATAGTATCGAGCATGAGCATTGCAGTATCATAAAGCTTCAACGCCTTGCCCCCCAGGTCGCCTTTTACAGCCAAGGCAGCAAACACAAGCACCGATATCAAAGCCGCCGCACTCATTGCAAGGGGGTCACGAAACGCCGCCACAGGGTGACTTCCGATGACGATATCACGCATTATCCCACCGCCCACAGCCGTTGTCACTCCTATTATTATAACGCCGAAAAGGTCAAAACGCCTTTTTATCGCTGTCAGCGCACCGCTTGCCGCAAACGCTGCAGTGCCGATAAGTTCAAGTATCGTAACGATAACATCAAAACGCTCGTTCATTCAACGTCCCTGCCTGCATATTTGTGTATCTTCCGCACAGCCGTCGCCTGACTTATGCCAAGCTTCTGTGCCACAGCCACAGATGTTCTGTATTTTTCATAGGCTCTCATCACAAGTCCGCTTTCGTAAAATTCAAGCATATCCTTTAGGGAAGCATTCTGCGCAAACACCTCAGACGAACCGCCCGTTATCCTGTCAGGCAAGTCGAAAACGTCCACCTTTTTCTTCTCGGTAGTAAGAACGATACGCTCGATAGTCCTATGCACCTCGTCGATATTTTCTTTCCAATCATATCCCAACAAACAGCCCATGGCACGAGGGGTGAACTCAACGCTCCGTGAGTATTTCTTGTTTGCCGAGCCGAGATAATAGTCGATAAAGCTTTTAAGATCCTCCGCACGCTCGCCAAGAGAATACATCTGTACCTGATAAGGCTCGAACTCGCTTATAAACTCCTCCGACAGCTTGTCAGCACCTTTAAACTCCTCCACTGAATGTTCAGAAAGCCCCACAGGCACGATGCCTGCTTTTGCGCATTTTTCAAGAACTGCCCTTTGAAGTCTAGGCGACAGCCTGTCTATATGCTTTATTATCACAGCGTAAATGCCCGAAAGCGGCGATATCATCGACCCCTCTCCAAGAAGCTCCTTTTCTATGACTTCTTCCCCGACAGGTGCGCAGTCATAGGTGTAAAGCGTTCCTTTTTTGCCGTATATAGTGGAAGCAAGATAGCTTTTGCCGCTTCCTGTCGGACCATAGATGTAACACGGACAGCCTGCGTCACAGAAAACTCCTGCAAGCCGCCTTGCGTCTCTTGAACGGCTGCTTTGGGCGATATAACGCTGTCCGCCGTCACGTCCTGTCATAAGCTCTATTTCATCAAGAAGCTTTTTGTTCTGATACTGCAAAACATTGTAACGCTCCCGCAGGTCGTCAAAGCCTGTTATCTCCCAAGAGGAATAGCTTATTATCATCTCAAGCTCTCCGTCCTTGAATACCGGTATTCCCGTGACGAAAGTTTCCTCATTGTCAACGCCTTTTTGCACTGTTGTAACACGCTTGTGGCTTTCAAAAACCATTTGCGTCACGCAAGGGGAAAACATCTTCATCATTTCCTCTGAGCCTGCGAATTTACCTATTATGTCAGAGCCTTTTACGCTTCTGCCGCTGAGATAGGAGTTTGAAACAAATCTGAACACTCCGCTGCTGTCGGCAATAGTCACTCCTGGGTGGATACTTTCGAGAATGTGCCCTAGCTGCTCATAATCCATTTGTCTGCACTCCTTTCTGCGGCTTTATAGTTTACACATTAAGTATCTTTGAGAAGAACTGCTTTGCACGGTCGCTCTTAGGGTGCTTGAACACTTCCTCAGGAGTGCCGTCCTCGATAACATAGCCGCCGTCCATAAAGCAGACTCTGTTTGCCACCTCTGCCGCAAAGCCCATTTCGTGTGTGACAACTATCATTGTCATTCCTGCCTGAGCCAGGTCTTTCATAACGTTCAGAACTTCGCCAACGAACTCAGGGTCAAGGGCGGAAGTAGGCTCGTCAAAGAGTATGACCTCAGGCTCCATTGCAAGGGTCCTCGCAATAGCCACACGCTGCTGCTGACCGCCTGAAAGCTGAGTAGGATAAGCGTCTGCCTTGCCGTCCATTCCAACTCTCGCAAGAAGCTCCATGGCTTTCTTCTTTGTTTCTTCCTTGTTAGCCTTTTTAACCTGAACAGGACACTCCATGACGTTTTCAAGCACTGTTTTGTGCGGCCAAAGGTTGAACTGCTGGAACACCATTCCAACGTTTTTTCTTATGACCTTTGCAGCCTTTTCGTTAAGCTTTTTGTTGTGCTTGTCCTCGTCGATGCCCTTTAGGGAAACTCCGCCTATATCTATCTCGCCTGATGTCAGCTCCTCGAGATAGTTAAGACATCTGAGAAAAGTGCTTTTGCCAGAGCCGCTAGGGCCGATAACGCTTACCACCTCGCCCTTGTAAATATCCATATCTATTTTTCTGAGGACCTTAAGCTCCCCGTAATTCTTTGCCAGATCGTGAACCGATATAACAGGCTTTCTGCTTTCAGCCATTGTATTTTACACTCCTTTTTCGTCAGATAACAACACGGTTGTTGTGCTTTTCTATACATCTTGATGCGAACTCGATAACAAGGTTCAGCGCCCAGTAAAGAACGCCTGCACAGATATAAACTATCAGAGGGCTGAAAGTTATACCGATAGCCTCTTTTGTCATCATTGTCATTTCTGCAACTGTGATGATAGAAAGGATAGATGAGTCCTTAACAGTCTGAACAAACTGTCCTGTCAGTGACGGAACGATTATTTTCAAAGTCTGCGGGAAAATTATTCTCACCATTGTTTTAAATCTTGACATTCCCATTGCATATGAAGCTTCAAACTGTCCCTTTGGGATAGCGCTGACGCCGCTTTCAAGGATAACTGCGGTATAAGCCGCTGTGTACATTCCAAGAATTATAACGCCTGTTGAGAACGCTGAAACGTTCAGACCAAGAGCAGGGAGTCCGTAATATGCGAGATATACCTGCACCATAAAAGGGGTGCATCTGAATATCTTTATAAACGCCCTTGCGATAAGCTCAACAGCCTTGTTTTTTGAAAGGCACATATAGCCTACCGCCGAGCCTAACACCATTGCAATAAGGATAGACAGCACCGATATTGCCGCCGTTGTTCCAAGACCCTGCAAAAGCAGCGGAAGCGCTATTTCTGCAACGTGCATAAATTCGTCCATATTATTGCGCCTCCTTATCTTCTTTCAAGTCTTTTCTTCTGAAGCTTTACAAGTTCTTCAAGTCCTGCGCAGATAACAAAATACATAACTGCGATAGCAATATAGAAAGGCAGGTTTATGTATGTCTGCGTAACAAGACGCTGAGCCGTTCTTGTAAGCTCTACGATTGCCAATACAGAAAGCATTGGCGACACCTTTATAACGTTTATGAACTCGCTTGTTAGCTGCGGCAAAGCTACCTTGAATACCTGCGGGAAAACTATCCTCATTAGTATCTTTGGCTCGCTCATGCCCAAGGCTCTAGCCGCCTCCGTCTGACCCTTTGGCACAGCCGTAAGCCCGCCACGGATTATTTCTGCAATAAATCCGCCGCTGTTAAGGCTAAGAGCGATTATGCCTGACGCCAGGTTTGAAAGGTTCAGACCCATCACTGCAAGCGCCTGATATATAATGTATATCTGCACCAGCACAGGCGTGCCACGGACAAAGCTTATATAAACTGCGACTATCTTTTTCAGTATCCTTGAAGGAAGCGAGTCGCCGCCCATTCTCATCACCGAAAGCAGCATACCAACGCAAAGCGCTATAAGTATCGCTGCAACGGATACGAATACTGTATAGCCAAGACCTTTCAGCAGCAGGTCTTTATAATGCCATACTATGTTGAAATTCTCCATTGATATATAATGCTCCGCCGTTTGCGACGGAGCATTTCCTCCTTTCAAAGGTGCTTTTTACTCGGCAGGGATATAATCGCTCTCAGGCAGGTCAACGGCTTCACCAAACCATTTCTTCTGGAGCTCTGCAAGAGTTCCGTCCTCTTTGAACTTGTGTATCTCAGAGTTGATATAGTCAGAAAGCTCTGTGTCTTCCTTACGAACAGCCCATGATACCCAAGTGTCTGTACCGACCATTTCAGCCTTGCCTGAATCGTCAGCCACTATCTCATAATCGTCAGGATTCTTTATTACAACTGCAGCGCAGCTTGCATAGTTCTGAGCAACAAGGTCTATCTTGCCGTTCTTAAGCTCTGCAAAAGCCTCAGGGAATGAGTCGTATTTGAGCAGTTCAGCATAGCCGTCCTTGCCCTCTGACTTTAGCTTCTCGTTGAATTTCTTTGTATCGTCCTCATTGTAGCAAGAAGTCTGTGTGCCGACCTTTTTGCCTGACATATCTTCGATAGACTTGATGCTGTCATCGCCCTTTCTCTTTACGAAAACTGTAGTTCCGTTCTGGATAGGATAAGTCATCGTGTACTTGCCTGCACGTTCAGCAGTTACGCCGAGTGTTGCTCCAACAACGTCATATTTCTTTGCTTCAAGTCCTGCAAGTATCCCTTGGAACGGCAGGTCGATATAATCAAGCTCTACCCCCAGATCGTCGCAGATCTTAGCGAACAGATCTGCGTTGTAGCCTATGATCTTATCGCCGTCCATGTATTCAAAAGGCTCATAAGCGGCTTCTGTCGCAACTGTGAGCTTACCGTTTTTCTTGATCTGGTCCAGTGTGAGCGGACCTGTGTTCTTGCTGCTTCCGCAGGCTGTAAGACATCCTGCCGCAAGTACTGAAGCCACTGCCACTGCACAAACTTTTCTTAACATTCCAAATCTTCTTCCGCTTTTCATAACTGATTCCAACCTTTCACTTACTTTTCTAAATAATTCGGAGCGCTGACAAGCCGGACACCCTAGTGCCGCCGTCAACGCTCCGTTGCGTTTTATATTATATTTATTGGAAGGTGAATTATTTTTCTATCTTTATTTTCTCTTGCCGATCTTCTTCTGATAAGCAAGGATAGACATGAACTCAAAAATGATATTTGCGCCCATATAAGCTGTTATCTCTGAGTGGTCATATGGAGGAGCAACTTCTACTACATCAAAGCCTGTGAAGTTCAGATCTTTCAGCGCTCTTATATATTGAAGTGTTTCAAATGAAGTAAATCCGCCCACCTCAGGAGTACCTGTACCTGGTGCATAAGCCGGGTCAACAAAGTCAATATCGAATGTAAGGAACACCTTATTGTCGCCCACCTTTTCCTTTATGACCTTGAGAAGATCTTCAGGAGAATATGTGTGGAGCTTGTCCCCTGGGATAACCGTGAAGCCAAGGTCTGCGGCGATCTTGAAATCGTCAGGATCGTAAAGAGAACCTCTCATGCCGATCTGAACTGACTTCTCAGGATCAATAAGACCCTCCTCCATTGCTCTTCTGAATGGTGTGCCGTGATTGTATTTCTGACCGAAAACCGTATCGCACAGGTCAAGGTGTGAATCGAAATGCACAAGGCTTACCTTTCCATGCTTCTTTGCGATAGCTCTAAGTTCGCCAAGGGTGATAGCGTGGTCGCCGCCAATACTTATTGGAACTGCACCGCATTCAAGAACACCGTCCAAGGTCTGCTCGATAGCTGCATATGTTTCGTGGATATAATCAGGGATCACAGGAACGTCGCCAAGGTCTGCGCCCTTGAGTGAATCCATAATGTTGACGCCCATTGCAACATTGTTAGGCTTTATCATTGCCGAGATGTTTCTTACACCGTTAGGACCAAATCTTGCGCCTGCTCTGAAAGAAGCGGCGGTATCGAACGGTATACCAACGATAGCGAAATCCAATCCCTCTGCTGAGGTCGCGTGAGGAAGCCTCATGAAATTACCCATATTACAAAAACGAGGAGAGCCTGAGGCACTCGGTGGCTGACAATTGTTGTTGATCATTTGAGGTCACTTTCCTTTCAAAATCACTGAGAAACATATCCGCATGACCGTTCAAGTCATTTCTGAATTGCTCTATGTGCAGAATTATATCACCATTCCTGCAAGTTGTCAAGAGCTATTTTTCAATTTTTCTGAAAATTATTCACTTTGGAATAATCTTTGTTATCACTTATACAGCGTATTTACGCCATTTCACCCATATCAAAGTCGAAACTATTCATTTTTGAATAGTTTCTTTGTGCAAATTTACAAAGGGCAATAATGCAATATTCAGATGTCAGACTTTCATTTTGTTCACATCTATTTTTTATTCAAAGCTGAATAAAATAAGAATTTTTCATTAACACTATTGCCAAATAAAAAGCTCTGTGCTATACTGATAATCAAAGCAATGACGCTCTTATAACCGATACGGCAATGCCTGTCGGTTTATAAGGGCGTTGTTTTTTTATTATTACTAGGTCAAACTCAGAAAACAATTTTGAAAGGAAGTTTTATTATGGCTTGTTTTTTAGTACCAGCAACAGAAGCGATCGTTACAACTATTGTGGCAAAGGCAGTAAAGTCTCACGAGGCAAAGACAGAGGAGCAGACAAAGGTCAAAACTCTTTCAGAGGACAAGCTTCCTCTTTCTAAAAAGATAACAAGGCTCTCAGGCTTTCTGTGGGGCGGCTCAGGACTTTTGGCATTTGAACATCTGTGGCATGGCGAGATATCTCCGTTCTTCCCATTCCTGACAGCGGCTAACGACCCTTCGGAAATGGCAGTAGCATTCCACGAAATGGCGACTGTCGGAACATCAATGGCTGTTCTTGTGACAGCGGTATGGGCTGTACTGACTGTGGTGTCTGACAAGATACTGAAACGTAAGCCAAAAGAGACTGCAAAGCTGGGAGGTGATGCCGTATGACACTTCTTATCACACTCATAGCAGCCGTTATCGTTACTATAGTATGGTACACATCACCAAAAGCCAGAAAGCTTAAAGTGGGGCTGATGTGCTATATGTACTGGGGCGCATCTATAATGTGGCTCGTGGACGCACTTTTTGAATACAAAGAGCAGGGCGCAGGATATTTCACCCCTGCCACCGCAGACATGATAAACGACAGCTTTTTAGGGATCTGCGTTGTTGCACTCGGCACCGTCGTATGGCTCGGCACTATGCTCATAAGCGACCCTGAGGGAGTAGTAAGAAAAGTCCTTACAGAGAAAAAGCAGTAGATACGCTATACTATATAAATAGGAGGAATAATAATGCGACTTGTTCCAAGAGAGCAGGATAAGCTTATGCTCCATTATGCGGGCATGCTTGCCCGTGACCGAAAGGCACAGGGATTAAAGCTCAACTACCCTGAAGCTGTGGCATACATAAGCATGGAAGTAATGGAAAAAGCAAGAGCAGGAGCGTCAGCCGCTGAGCTTATGCAATACGGCACAAAGCTTCTTACCGCTGATGACGTCATGGACGGCGTTCCTGAAATGATACACGAAATACAAATAGAATCCACAATGCCCGACGGCACAAAGCTTGTGACAGTACACAACCCTATCAAGGGTGCAAGCAAGCTTCACCCAGGGGAATTTATCGTTGAGGAAGGCACTGTCAAGCTCAACGAGGGAACAGAAAGCATTGAGCTTACAGTTTCAAACACAGGGGACAGACCTATCCAGACAGGCTCCCACTTCCACTTTTTTGAGGTAAACAAGGCTTTGGAGTTTGACCGCAAGGCGGCTTATGGTATGCGGCTTGATATCCCCGCAGGCACAGCGGTAAGATTTGAGCCGGGAGAGAAAAAGACCGTCCGTCTTATACCTATCGGCGGCGACCGCATAGGCTATGGTCTGAATGGTCTTGTAAACGGAAAAATGGACGACGAAAACATCAAGCAGGCAGCCTTTGAAAAGGCTAAAAAGCTTGGCTTCAAGGGGGTGTAGGAAATGATCGAGATATCGAGAAAAGCTTACTGCGATATGTATGGTCCGACAGTTGGCGACAGGGTGCGCTTGGGCGACACTTCTCTTATTGCAGAAGTGGAAAAAGATTTGACAGTTCATGGCGATGAAGCAAAGTTCGGTGGAGGAAAATCTCTCCGTGACGGCATGGGGCAATCCTGCAAAGCCACTGACAAGGAGTGCCTTGACACTGTTATCACAAACGCTCTTATCATCGACAGCACAGGCATTATAAAGGCTGATGTTGGCATAAAGGACGGCAGAATAGCAGGAATAGGCAAAGCAGGCAACCCCGACATCATGAATGGCGTTGACAAAAACATGATAATAGGCGCTTCCACGGAAGCTATCGCAGGCGAGGGACTTATCCTCACCGCTGGCGGACTTGACACGCACATTCATTTTATCTCTCCAACTCAGGTGAGAACAGCCCTTTACAGCGGAATCACCACCATGATAGGCGGTGGTACAGGTCCTGCCGACGGCACCAATGCCACCACCTGTACACCCGGCGAGTTCAATATCCACAGAATGTTGGAAGCCTCCGAAGACCTGCCAATGAATTTCGGCTATCTCTGCAAGGGAAATTCAAGCGATATCACAACTCTTGAGGAGCAGATAAAGGCAGGCTGTATAGGCTTGAAGATACACGAGGACTGGGGTTCTACCCCTGACGTTATCGACCACGCACTTACTGTTGCGGATATGTATGACGTTCAGGCGGCTATCCACACCGACACTCTTAACGAGGGCGGATTTGTTGAAGATACCGTCAATGCTTTCAAGGGCAGGACTATCCACACTTATCACACAGAGGGCGCAGGCGGCGGACACGCTCCTGACATTATCAGAGCAGCAGCGTTCCCGAATGTTCTCCCTTCCTCAACGAACCCTACAATGCCTTACACCGCAAACACTCTTGACGAACATCTGGATATGCTCATGGTGTGTCATCACCTTGACAAGAACGTACCGGAGGACATTGCTTTTGCGGATTCAAGGATACGTCCTGAAACTATTGCCGCAGAGGACGTTTTGCACGATATGGGAATATTCTCAATGATGAGTTCCGACTCTCAGGCAATGGGACGTGTAGGCGAAGTTATCACACGAACATGGCAGACCGCTGACAAAATGAAGAAACAGCGTGGCGCACTCCCTGAGGACAGCCAGCGAAACGACAATTTCAGAATAAAACGCTACATTTCAAAATACACTATCAACCCTGCTATAACCCACGGCGTATCAGAATATGTAGGCTCAGTGGAAGTTGGCAAGGTGGCAGACCTTGTTCTTTGGAATCCTGCATTTTTCGGTGCAAAGCCTGACATGATAATAAAGGGCGGATTTATTTTCGCATCAAAAATGGGCGACGCAAACGCTTCTATCCCTACCCCTCAGCCTGTGTGTTACACAGAAATGTTCGGTGGTCACGGGCTTGCCCTTTCAAGCACCTGTATCACGTTCGTATCAAAATACGCCTACGAGGACGGCATAAAAGAAAAGCTTGGTCTTAAAAGGCAGGTGCTTCCTGTGAAGAACTGCCGAAACATCTCAAAGGCTGATATGGTATACAACAACGTCTGCGGTGATATAAGAGTAGACCCTGAGACTTACACCGTTACAGTTGACGGCGAAGTTATTACCTGCGAGCCTTTTGACGAGCTTGCACTGGCACAGCGTTACTTTATGTTCTAAAGCGAGGAAACAAAAATGATAGCAGAAAAAATATTAGGCAATCTCTCTGAAAGCACCCCCTCTGTAGAAGTAGACACAGTTGAGCTTGATTGGTTTGAAGCCGAGAAAAAGCGCATAAGAAAAACCACCGCAGGAGGACGTGACATAGGCATTGCCATTGACGAAAGCCTAAAGGACGGGGATATCATCTATCTTGACGATAAGCTTTGCGTAGCAGTGAAGCTCACAAGCTGTCCCCTTATCAAGATAAACGTTCACACTATGCAGGAAATGGGCAGGCTTTGCTTTGAGATAGGCAACAGGCATTTGTCACTTAAAATATCTGACGACAACGTGCTTATCCCACATGACGAGCCTACAGAAAAGCACCTGAAAAACCTCGGCTTTGAGTGCGAGAACATCATAGGCAGATTTGACGATTTTATCGTCTGCAAAGCTCACGGACACTCACACAGCCACTCCCACGAGCATGGAGAACATCATCACCACGAACATTCACACTAAACGGAGCTGATAAAAAATGACCGATACCGCAGGACTTATGCACATTCTGCAAATATGCGACAGCCTTTTCCCAGTGGGTGCGTTCACGCTTTCAAACGGGCTTGAAACCTACGTTCAGCATGATATCATCACTTCCCCAAAAGGGCTTGAAGAATATCTCCATTCTTACATCTCAGTGCTGCCCTACAATGAGCTTGGTGCGGCGGCAGCGGCATACAATGCTGACGAAAAGGAGCTTTGCCGTCTTGATGAGATATACTCTGCGGTGAAAACACCATTTGAGATACGAAGCGGCTCAGAAAAGGTCACAAGGCGTTTTTTCAAAATATTCAACAATGGTCGGGAAAGCTTCACAGGGCTTTATAAAAGCCTGACGGAGCAGGGCATATGCAAGGGTCATCAGTGCATCGCCTATGGGCTTTATATGCGTGACAATGGCATCGAGCTTTCAGAGGGGCTTGCGGTATACGGCTATTCCATATGCTCCGCCATAGTCACAAACTGCGTGAAGCTTGTACCTCTTAGTCAGCTTGCAGGGCAGAAAATTCTCGGAGAGAGCTTTGAACTTATATCCTCCGCTTCAGAAGAAGCCCTTTTCACTGATATAAACGATATCGGCATAAGCGGTGCAGGCTTTGACCTGCGTGCAATGCAGCACGAACGGCTGTATTCAAGACAGTATATGTCATAAGCTATGATTTATATAATATAATAAGGAGTACCAAAAATGAGCTATGTAAAAATAGGCGTAGGCGGACCTGTGGGATCGGGAAAAACCGCACTTATCGAACGCCTTACAAGAGAAATGTCAAAAGAATATTCCATATGCGTTGTAACAAACGATATCTACACCAAAGAGGACGCAGAATTTCTTACAAAAAACTCATGCCTGCCTGCTGACAGGATAGTTGGCGTTGAAACAGGCGGCTGTCCTCACACTGCCATAAGAGAAGACTGCTCAATGAACCTGGAAGCCGTTGACGAAATGGTGAAAAAGCACCCTGACACGCAGATCGTTTTCATTGAAAGCGGCGGCGACAATCTTTCCGCCACATTCTCCCCTGACCTTGCAGACGCTTCTATCTATGTTATCGACGTTGCACAGGGTGAAAAGATACCAAGAAAAGGCGGCCCTGGCGTGACACGTTCCGACCTGCTTGTTATCAACAAGACAGACCTTGCGCCACTTGTTGGAGCTTCCCTTGAAGTAATGGCTTCCGACTCAAAGCGCATGAGGGGCGACAGACCGTTTCTTTTCACAAATCTCATGAGCCGTGAGGGCGTTTCTCAGGTCATAGACTGGATAAAAAAATCAGTGCTTTTTGAGGATTTGAAATGAACGGCAGACTAAGCCTGTCAACAGCCTTTGACGGACAAAAAACCGTTACTGAGGACTTATATTTTGCTCCCCCTTTCAAGGTGTATTCACCATTTTATGACCATAAAGGCTGGGCGAAATATATCTCAATGTGCGGCTCAGCAGGAGTATTGGCAGGTGACGAAAACGAGATAAAGCTTTTTGTGGGGGAAAACTGCAAGGTCATTTTCACAGATCAGGGCTATCAAAAGCTTTTCAACACAAACGGCGGCGTATCAAAACAGAGCATAAAGCTTGTTGTGCGCAAAAACGCAAGGCTTTGCTATATGCCCCACCCTATTATGACCTTCACAGGCTGTGAGCATATCTCCATGGGCAAGGTGAACATCACAGAAAGCTCTGAGCTTATTTTCTCTGAGATATACTGCTGTGGCAGAACTGCAATGGGTGAGGAGTTCGGCTTGAAGCGCTTTCGCTCACGCACCGAGATAGCAATTGACGGCAGGGCGGATTTTATCGACAACACTCTTATCGACCCCGCCGCACTGCCCATACGGCAAAAAGGCTTTTTCGAGAGCTTCACCCACACGGGATTTATGTATATCTACACCCCTGACAAGACAATGCTGGAAAGCATTTACCAAGCCGACTACACAGGCGACCCTGACAGCGCACAGCTTTGCGCCACTCACACGGAACATGGCATAGCCATAAGAGCCTTGGGACGTTCGGGAGAAGAGATCTTTGACGCTTTTCAGAACATTGCAGAAAAAATTTGCACATAAAAAGCAGCGGATAAAATATTGTTAAACTTTTCATAAATGATAAACAAAACCAGTGAAAGCCTGCTGTAGGCTTACACTGGTTTTATTATTTCTCACATCTCACAAGAGCCACGATCTCCCCCTTGTCAACCAAAACAAAATATGCTATAATATAAGGGATTGTAACCTACAACCATATTAAAATACAGATATATACAGATAACGAAAGGATTAGCTATGGATACTTCCGCACTTCTTTGGTATAAGACCCCTGCAGACGATTGGAACAAAGCACTGCCCCTTGGAAACGGCAGGATAGGCGCAATGGTGTTCTCTCAGCCACTTGAAGAGAGGATTCAGCTCAATGAGGACTCCGTCTGGTCGGGCGGCTTCCGTGAAAGAAATAATAAGTCCGCACTGCCTAATCTCGAAAAAGTGAGAAAACTGCTTTTTGAGGAGAAAATAAACGAGGCTGAAAAAATAATCTATGGCGCTTTCTGTGGCACGCCTGTAAATCAAAGGCACTATATGCCACTTGGCGACATGAACGTTATACATTATAAAGAGAGCGAATGTGACTTCAAGAGCAGAAGCCTTGACCTTAACACCGCTGTCTGCACCACAGAATATGCCATAAACGGCGTTGACTACACAAGAGAAGTGTTTATCTCACAGCCCGATCAGGTGCTTGTTATGCACATAACGGCTTCCGAGAAAAAAGCGATAAGCGTCCGTGTACGCATTGACGGCAGAGATGATTATTTTGATGATAACTCGCCCGTTCATGACAACGATATCCTCTTTTACGGTGGATGTGGCTCAGAGGACGGCATAAACTTTGCCGCTTATATAAAGGTACTCCACAAGGGCGGAAAGGTCTACCCATATGGAAGCTTCATAACCTGTGAGGACTGCGACGAGGTGACTATCCTCCTTGGCGCACAGACAAGCTACCGCTGTGAAGATTACAAGGGACAGGCTGTCTTTGACGTTGAAAGAGCCGAGGAAAAAACCTATGCACAGCTTAAAGCTGACCATATCGCAGACTACAAGTCATACTATGACCGTGCGAATATCTCCCTTTGCGACAACAGCTCAGGTAATTCCACCCTGCCTACAGACGAAAGACTTGCACTTGTGAAAGAGGGCGATCCCGACAACAAGCTTATTGAAATGTATCACAATTTCGGCAGATATCTTCTTATTGCAGCCAGCCGAGAAAAGACCCTGCCTACAAATCTCCAAGGCATTTGGAACAAGGATATGTGGCCTGCTTGGGGCTGTAAATTCACTATCAATATCAATACCGAAATGAACTATTGGTGTGCAGAGAACTGTAATCTCTCAGAGCTTCATATGCCTCTTATCGACCATATCGAGAAGCTCCGTCCAAACGGCAGAAAGACCGCAAGGAATATGTATGGCTGCCGTGGCTTTGTCTGTCACCATAACACCGACATATGGGGCGACACCGCACCGCAGGACTTGTGGATACCCGGAACACAATGGCCAATGGGTGCGGCATGGCTCTGCCTGCACATATGGGAGCATTATCTCTATGTTCAGGACAGAGAGTTTCTCAGCGAGAAATATGACACCCTGAAAGAAGCGGCAGAATTTTTCCTCGACTTCCTTATCGAGGACAAAAAAGGCAGACTTGTTACCTGCCCGTCAGTTTCCCCTGAGAATACCTATCTCACAGCTTCAGGCTCAAAAGGCTCTATCTGCATAGGTCCGTCTATGGACAGCCAGATAATCTATGAGCTTTTCACTGCCGTTGCGGAAGCTTCAAAAATACTTGAAACTGACGGAGGTTTCAGAAAGAAAGTCCTTGAAGCCAGAGACAGACTTCCTGCACCTGAGATAGGCAAATACGGTCAGATAATGGAATGGGCAGAGGACTATGACGAGGTAGAGCCTGGTCACAGGCACATCTCACAGCTTTTCGCACTCTATCCTGCTGACATCATAACAATGCGAAAGACCCCTGAGCTTGCCAAAGCCGCAAGGACTACCCTTGAAAGACGTCTTTCACACGGTGGCGGACACACAGGCTGGTCAAGGGCATGGATAATAAACCACTGGGCAAGACTTTTTGACGGCGAAAAAGTGTACGAAAATGTTATAGCACTTCTTTCAAATTCCACAAGCGAGAATATGTTCGATATGCACCCGCCTTTCCAGATAGACGGAAACTTCGGTGGCACAGCCGGTATCACGGAGGCACTTTTGCAAAGCGAGAACGGCGAGATAATTCTCCTGCCTGCGCTGCCGAAAGAATGGTCGGAGGGCAGCTTCAAAGGACTTTGTGCAAGAGGCGGCTTTGTTATCGACCTTGAGTGGAAAGACTCAAAGATAACAGCCTGCCACATTCACTCAAGGTGCGGAAAGAAGTGCAGGATAGTGTGTGACAGTGTAAAGGTACACACTGCAAGCAGCGAGGTACAGACCTTGTACACAGACGGCGCAGCAGAGTTTGACACGGAAACAGGTAAAACATACACGCTCACATTCTGAGCAAAAGACAAAATTTGAGAGGATATTGAAATGAGACATTATCGGATAATGGCAGCGGCTGTTGCAGCAATTTGCACGCTGTCAGGCTGCGGAGTGCAGATAGGCAGAAACGAGAGCATGACCGCCCCCGAAAAAACATCTGTTGTAACCACAACAAAGAAACAGACAAACGATGACAGCAAGGCTGACGAGCAGGCTTTAAAAAGCTATGAAGAAACAAAGATAGTGGCAAACGCCATACCTTATGTGAAGTTTTCAAAAAGCGTTGAAGCCGAAACAGGCTCAGTTTCAGGCAAGGCGAAAGTAAAAAGCGACCGCAAGGGCTACAAGGGCAAGGGTTATGTGACGAACATTTCCGCTGAGGAAGATTGGTCAAGAGAGATCGAGCTTACCGACTCACAGTATTATAACCTTACCATAACAGTGGCTTCCGATGTGCCGTGCGTGAACGGCATAGCTGTGAACGGCAAAAAGCTTCAGGATTTCTCAGCCAGCGGCTCGGGCAAGTTTGAAAAGGTGACTTTCAAGAACATCTACATAGAAAAAGGCAAGACGGCAATATCCGTTATCCCTGTGGACGGCGGACTTGACGTTGACTGCCTGACCCTCACCGCAAGCGAGGATATATCAAAACTTGACCTTACTATGTCAAAGCCTGCTCTTTCAAACAAAGACTCCGACTACAACGCAAAAGCGCTTTATCAGTATCTTTGCGAAAGCTACGGCAAGCAGGTGCTTTTGGGTCAGCATGACACCATCGGCACATCTGCTGAAACAGACATGATATACAAAACCACAGGAAAATACCCTGCAATACGTTTTGGCGACCTTATGCTTGCCACTGAAAAGGACAGCATCACCACCGACACCGAGATGAACATCGCCATGGATTGGGCTTCAAAGGACGGCATAGTGGGCTATATGTGGCACTGGGCTGCCCCTGACGACAAGCGTGAATATTATGCCGACCAGACGGATTTTGACATCAAAAAGGCAGTTACAAAGGAAAATATCGCAGAACTCAGCCTTGAGGATATCAAAAAGCTTCAAAAGGACGGCAAGGTAAGCAAAGAATGTGTTGCTGTCGTTCAGGATATCGACACCGTATCTGAGAAACTCTCCACCCTCCGTGATGAGGGAATAGCAGTGCTTTGGCGACCGCTCCACGAGGCCAGCAACGGCGATTTCTGGTGGGGCAATGACAAGGAAGCCTACAAATGGCTTTGGAAGCTTATGTACGAGCGTCAGACGAAATACCACAAGCTGAACAATCTCATATGGGTATGGTCAGCACAGAATGCCGATTGGTATGTGGGCGACGAATACTGCGACGTGCTTTCCTGCGATGTTTATGACGACGGCAATAAGGACGCACAGGTGAACATAATGCTTTTCCTGCAAAGCATATCAAAGAACAAGCCTATCGCAATGAGCGAATGTGGAAGCTTCCCTGACATACAGAGCATTGCAGACGAAAAAGCCATGTGGGCGTTCATAGGTCAATGGGGTGGAAATTATCTTATGACCGATGACGGCAAGCTTGCTGAAGAAAACAACACCGCCGCCGAGCTTATCAAGATGTATAACAACAATCTCACTCTAACAAGGGATAAGCTCCCCGACTTCACCCACCTTGCAAGCTCCATAAAGGACACGGAAGAAAAATCCGCTGAGAGCAAAAAGAATGATAGCTCAAAGGCTGACAGCAAAGCGAAGAAAGAAAATACTTCTAAAGCAGAATAATATCGACCCGACACGGCAAAAAAAGCCTGTCGGGTTTTAACTTTTTATTGACAATTTTGAAGAATTTTGTTACAATGGGGAAGTAATAAGATTTTAGGCGGAGGAAATTATATGAAAATTACAATGGATACTACGTTTCAGGAAATAAGGGACGCTTTTGCAAATATTAATGCAGACGATATTGAGCATGACGAATTTGCCTTGCAAATGAAAGAAGCAAGAAATAACACTAAGAACAATGGTAAGATTCTTAACCAAGAATTTGATTTTTTTATTTCTATTATTCTTGGTGGTTATAAAAGATCTGTAAATGACAACAAGGAAATTGTTAACTACAATATGACTTTCTTTCCAAACTCAAAAAGTGGAAATCCTTGGGGCATTGCATTTGAAGCATCTATGGGGCTATCTTCAAACCAAATAAAAAAATATGATGATGCAGCCGAAGTCAAATCATTAAAAAATGATAAAGCACTAATGAGGCAGGAATTTTCAACATTTTGCCGAGATTTACCTTCCCATACTACATTATCTCAACTTAGCCAAGCTTGCACAACTTCTTTATTTGACCCGACAACTTATCCAACACTGCATAAATATTGTGATAACCCAACTTCACAAAATCCAGCTCCACTCAGGCTAAAAATTAATAATATTATCCCATATTTCATAAGTCAACCGACACCTGCACTCCCAGCCCAAGCCCCAATCCAACAGCCTCAAGTAAAACCCTATGACCCAAACGAAGTTACACAATACATAGGTCATTGTATCAAAACCTCCCGCAAGAAAAACATAATCTTCACAGGTGCACCAGGAACAGGAAAGACATATTCTGTTGAGAAGTATGTCAACGAACAAAATAGTGAACAGCTAGATTCAATATGTAGTTATTCCAGCAGGTACTTCAAATTCGTTCAGTTCCACGGCTCATATGACTACACCGACTTTGTGGAGGGTCTGCGCCCTATAGAGCGTGCAGATCAAATGGTATTTGTCCGCATGGACGGCACTTTCAAGGCGCTTTGCCGTGAAGCGGCTGAGGCTGAACAAAGCGCAATGGACGAAGAAATAGAAGCACCAATCTACTATTTTGTCATAGATGAAATAAACAGAGCCGAGCTTTCTAAGGTTTTTGGCGAGCTTATGTATTGCTTTGAAAAGCGTGGCAGTGAACATAAAGTTCAGACACAGTATCACAATCTGCCTACATATGGAGAAACAGAAAACGGTATAGAAAAGCTGGACAATGATATTTTTAATGACGGCTTCTATGTGCCTGAAAATGTTGTGATAATAGGCACAATGAACGATATCGACCGAAATGTTGAGACCTTTGACTTTGCACTCCGCCGCCGTTTTGATTGGATACCTATAAAAGCAAATGACTTTATGGAAACCTCGCTCAGGTCTATGCTTAACGACGAAAAAGTCAGCAAAGACCTTGCACAGAGAGCCATAAGAATGAACGAAGTCATTTCAGGCGAGAGCGGCAAGAGATTTGGTCTTAATGAAGATTATCATATCGGACCTGCATATTTTAAGGACTATGATAAAGCCAAGAGCATGGGCGAAAATCTTGATGATATTTGGAAGCGCAATATAGAGTCTATACTTAGGGAATATCTCCGTGGCAAGAACGGCGTAGATAAATTCATAAACGATTGTCATAAAGCTTTGATGAATGACCAAAGCGGTGATAAAGACACCAACGAGCCACAAACCACTGCCGAGGACGAAGAATAATGTCAGCTATAAAAATAACCGCAACAGTCTATGACTATTCAAAGTTTGATGAAATAGAAATAGTCGAAGGCATTAACTACAAAGACGTGGTGCGGGATTTTATCTCCAGCTATAATTACACCTATGAGGGAAAAATTCACCACCTATGTAGAACTTTCAATGGAAAGAACTATATCGGCGGAAGTGTCGGCGTAGTGAGAAACCGTATCTATAGATACGCTGAAAAAGAATATGACATCACACTGCAAATAAAATCACGCTTTGACAAAGACTCAAAGCCATATTTTCTGGAAACCATGCTCCTCGATACATTTGAAGATGAGTATATAAAAGAGAATGACCTCAGAATAAATGACGATAATTTCTTCGATTTTCTTCTTGTCTATCTTTTCAAAAACGCCGTTACGGAAGCTTCAAGAAAAGGCGTATACAGAAAATATTGCCGCTTTGAGGGCAATAACAGCCGCCTAAAGGGCAGTATCGATATCGCACGGCACATAAGGCTAAACATGGGTATGCAAAACGGCAGGATAGCCTATTCTTATCGTGAAAACACCATAGACAACCCTCTTAACCGCCTTATCTATGCCGCACACAAACGCCTGAAAGAACGCTTTAGCAACAACTCCGTCATGACGGCGCTTCTTGACAGCAGTGAGATAACAAGCTATCTTAACATTCTCCACTCGTCAATGGATCTCTATTCCACCAACGTAAAGACCATTCTTCCGCAGAATTTACAGCCTATCGCACACCCATATTACACCGAGTATGAAAAGCTCCGACAGGTATGCCTGAAAGTTTTCCATGACGAGTATCTCACCCTCTTTGACCCTGATCAAGACAGCGAAGCTGATACTATCCTGCTTTATATCCCGACCCTTTGGGAAAATTATCTCAAAAATCAGTTTGCCCGATATGATCTTGGCGTGGTAAAATCGCAGGAGAAACACAAATATCTTTGTGAGCTTTCAGATCCTCACGAAGTTCTAGACCCTTCCAAGAACGGAAGGCTCACCTCAAAACCTGACTTTGTGTTCAAGAAAGACAAAAAGCCTTTTATGATACTTGATGCAAAGTTCAAACCTAGTTGGGGAGAGTGTATGAAAAGTCCGCCTAATTATAAAGATTTTGATGACAACGACTTTAACAAATGCCTTCGTGACATGGTAATATTTGAGACTGATCGCACAGGAGTCATTTTCCCCGCACATAAAGATATTGAAACGATATTCAAACAGTGTTGTATTATCGGCAAAAAATATTTTTATATGCACGCAGTAATAGTTCCAGAAAGCAGTGATGATACCACCTATGAGGAGTGGCACAGCACTTTCATCGAGAACTTGAAAAAGGTCTGCGATAAAATCAGGGAAAGCATTAAAAACGAAGCTTAAAAAAAACCGCTGAGAGCTTTCTCAGCGGCATTTTTATACCCTATTTATCTTTCAGCGCCTCAGAAAGCGTCCGCCAGCCAAGCATTGCACACTTTACTCTTGCAGGCATATGGGAAATATCCCTGAGGGCTGACGCTTCTTCAAGGCTGTCTAGGAATTTTCAACAAACAATTATTCTAAACTAACTCACATAAAGTGATGATAACAAAAAAATTGATTTTACCCCTTGACAAATAATATTATATGACGTATAATATATTCAGCGATATAGTATTATAGATCTATATAATAACTGAGCTGACTAAAGAGAGGAGAGAGTAAATGGGCTTTCCAATAAGTGCAGGACTGCTTGATTCCATGGTACTGTCGGTGGTAGACAGAGAGGATACCTATGGATATGAGATAACGCAGTTCATACGCAGTGCGGTGGACGTTTCAGAATCCACATTGTACCCTGTACTGAAACGGCTTCAAAAAAACGAGCTGCTTGAAACCTACGATAAGGAATATATGGGCAGGAACAGACGTTATTATCATGTTACCCCAAAGGGAGAAAAAGCTCTTGAAGAATACCGCAGAGAGTGGAAGAAGCATAAAAATATGGTAGACCGTATATTATTAGAAAAAGGTGGAGAAAACACATGAACAGACTTGAGTATCTTACCCAACTACGCAGATTGCTTGAAGACGGCGGACTTGCCGAAGATGAAATAAATGACGCAATGGGGTTTTATGAGGAGATATTCCTTGATGCAGGTGCAGCCCATGAAGCTGAAACTGCCGCAAACCTCGGCTCGCCCGAAGAACTTGCCAACAAAATTTTGCAGGACAGCGGCATACACCCACAGGGCGACTCGGTATTTCAAATGGAAGCCGCCGCTGACCCATCACAGGCTCGTGATACTGACAATAATGTGCCACAGAACGGCAATTCTCTCTCAAAGCTTCTTGTTATCATCATCACAAGCCCAATATGGTTCAGCCTTATGTGTGCCTTTGCCGCAATAGCCCTGGCGATACTTTGCGCACTTTTAAGCATAATAATTGCAGTTTTCGCAACAGGCTTCTCCCTTACAATAGGCGGTATAGTAACACTTTTCACGGTCTATCCCGCAGGCATTGCCCTGATCGGTGCAGGACTTATTTGTATCGGACTTGGAGGCATGATTGTAATGCCTGTTATAAGGTGCATATGGCGTGGCTGTGTAAGCCTCTTCAACAAATTCACAAACTTTGTCCATAGATTTGTAAGCTCAAAGGCGGTGGCGTAATGGCAAAATATGATAATACAGGCGACGTAAAACGCAGACGTTTCCCATTTTTTTTGACGATATTTATTATCGGCATAGTGCTTTTCATTGTTGGCGTGGTGCTTATCAAGGTCACAAACACCAAAAGCCTTGGCAAGCGTTATTCCTACAACGAAACTTTTGACGTTGCCGCTATAGATAATATGGAGATCGACTTCTCCGCAGGGGATCTCAACATCAAAATGAGCAGTGACGAAAATATCCACGTCACGGGAGAAAATCTTCCAGAGAAGATAAATTTTTCGTCATCAAACAGCAAGCTTCAGGTCAAGACCGCCGACAGCCTTTTGCACCTTAAAGGCGGATATATCTCCTTTGACGGAAGTCAGCCTACGCTGACTATAGAGCTTCCTGAAAAAGCGTTTGACACTGTAAAAATAGACGCAGGCGCAGGACAAATGAAGCTTTCAGATCTGACCTGTGAAAACCTCGACATAGATTTCGGTGCAGGAAGCTCAGAGGTCATTAACGTCACCTGCAAAAATGAAGCCGACTTTGACCTTGGGGTAGGAAAAACAGTTTTCAAAGACTGCACTTTCAACGATTCCGACTTTGACTGTGGAGTAGGCGAAACAGACTTTTCAGGAAAGCTTCTCGGCGACGCTGAGATAGACGGCGGCATAGGAAGTATAAATTTTGATATCGACGGCTATAAAAACGATTATAAAATAAAATCAAACAGCAAAGTGAAAATAAATAGCACAACAGAAGAGAACGAGCTACTCTACAAAATAAAACTTGACATTGACAATGGTATAGGCGAAATTTCGCTTAATTTCAGATAAGGAGTGATAGAAATGGCAAAGCCACTTTACAAATTAAGAGAAGGCAGGATAATTTCAGGCGTTTGCGCAGGACTAGCGGAGTATTTCAACATCGACGTGAACATAGTCCGTATCTGTGCAGTGCTTATAGGCTGTGCAGGCGGTGCAGGAGTTATCGCATATATTGCGGCTGCAATGCTTCTGCCTGAGAAATAAGACCGTACTAAAAACAAAAACCACGGCTGAATGTAAACTCAGCCGTGTTTTTTTACGTCTTAACAAATATCTTTTCTGTTCATGAAAGTATGTGACAAATGCACAAAATTGCCGCACCAAAACTGTGCAAACAAATGATTTATATTTTAATTTGGCAACAATTCTGCAATTGTTGCATTTTTTATGCAACAAAACACCTCTTTTTCGGGATAAGTAGGAGGTGATAAACATGGAAGCAGTAATAGCGGCGTTCATAGCGGCGGCCGCCAGCATAGCCTGCCAGCTTATAATAGCTCGTTCGGGAGCTAAACAAAACAAAAAATCACAGGAAGCCACCGAACGGCTTATTATATATAGAATAGATAGGCTGGAACAAACAGTTTCCGAGCATAACGCACTCATCTCAAGAATGGCGGCAGCGGAACAAAAGATAACAGACATGGAAAGGGAGAGATATTCATGAAAGAAAAACTCGCAAAGCTCATTGACGTAAAATCGCTTGTCACACTGCTTATGACAAGCGTGTTCTGTATCCTCACGCTGAAAGGGATAGTCAGCGGAGAGCAGTTCATCACAGTTTTCACCGTGGTGATATCATTTTACTTTGGCGTACAGACGGCAAAAAAATCTGGAGGTGACGGCAATGAAAAAAGCTAAGGGCATAGACGTTTCCCATTGGCAGGGGAGAATAGATTTTGACAAGGTGAAGTCACAGGGTTACAGCTTTGTGATGATAAACGCAGGCTACGGCAAGTACATCAGTCAAAAAGACGAAAATTTCGAGAAGAACTATGCCGCCGCCAGAAAGGCTGGTCTTAATATCGGCACATACTGGTATTCCTACGCCCTTACAGAAGCCGATGCACTTGCGGAAGCGAAAACTTTTCTTGAATCGGTCAAAGGCAAGAAGTTTGAATATCCCCTCGCCTTTGATATTGAGGACGCTTCCCAAAGCGAACTTCCAAACGCTGCCATAAACAAAATTATAGAAGCCTTCTGCGACTATCTCGAAAGCAACGGCTACTATGCGGCTGTCTACAGCTACGCAAACTTTTTCAAGCGCAAGGTATCAGACTCCGTAAAAAACCGCTACGACATTTGGGTGGCACACTTTGACGTTGCAAAGCCTGCCATATCAAACTATGGAATGTGGCAGTATACAAGCAAAGGAACTGTAAACGGTGTTTACGACCGCTGTGATTGCAACTACGCCTACAAAGACTACCCTGCCATAATGAAGAAAAAGTGCCTTAACCTTTACCCTTCCAACGCAAAAAATCTCGATACCACAGGCTACAAAAAAGGTGATAAAGGCAATGGTGTCCTTGCACTGAAATATCTTCTTATGCTTTCAAAGAAAAAGGGTATGCACAATATCAACCTTGATAAAAACGATATTTTCGGTGCAGGCACTCAGAAAGCCGTGAACAATATACTCAAAAACCACAGCTATTCACAAAACGGAATAGCAGGCAAGAAATTCATTGACCTTTTAGGCAAAGAGCTTCTATAATAACCACAAGCAACCGCAACAAACATAGGGGCGAACAGCGTTCGCCCGCATATCTTGATACCAATGCCCAAATATAAGCACATAAAAAAGGCTGTACCCTTACGGATACAGCCTTGAATGCTATGCAAAATTTATTAAACCAACTGAATGATAGCCATTTCAGCAGCGTCGCCACGACGTGGTCCGATCTTGATGATCTTTGTATAGCCGCCGTTTCTGCCCTCATATGAAGGTGCAATGTTGTCAAACAGCTTCTTAGCTACGTCTTCCTTAGTTACATAAGAAAGTACCTGACGCTTTGAGTGAAGGTCGCCTGCCTTGCCGAGAGTAATCATTTTCTCAGTCATAGCAGCAACTTCCTTAGCTCTTGTTACAGTGGTTTCAATCTTACCGTTTTCGAGAAGATAAGTAACCATAGCTCTGAGCATTGCTTTTCTCTGGTCGCTAGTTCTTCCCAGCTTTCTTGTGCCTGGCATAGATTTTCACTCCTTACTTTAATTATCGTCCTCTGAATTAAGGTCGTAACCCAATGAATGAAGCTTTTCCTTGACCTCGTCGAATGACTTCTTACCAAGGTTTCTTACCTTCATCATTTCTTCAGCAGACTTTTCAATCAAATCGTTAACCGTGTTAATTCCTGCACGCTTCAGACAGTTAAATGAACGCACAGATAAGTCAAGTTCCTCAATGGTCATCTCAAGGATCTTTTCCTTGCCCTTTTCATCCTTTTCAACCATCATCTCTACAACGTTAGTCTCTTCTGAGAGATCAACAAAGAGATTCAGATGCTCGTTGAGGAGTTTGGCTGCCATTGATACAGCTTCCTTAGCGGAGATAGTACCGTCGGTCCAAACCTCCAATGTAAGCTTATCAAAATCGGTGATCTGTCCAACACGGGTGTTGTCAACCGTGAAGTTCACCTTTAATACAGGCGTATAAATACTGTCTACTGCAATAACACCAATAGGGGCGTTAGGCATAAGCGCCTTGTTCTTTTCCGCAGAAACATATCCACGACCTCTGTCGATGACAATTTCCATATAAAGCTTTGCGCCCGGTCCCAAAGTTGCAATGTGCATATCAGGAACAAGAATGTCCACCTCAGAATCTGTCTTGATGTCGCCGGCAGTGACAACGCACTCGCCCTCGGCCTCAATGTAGATAGTCTTAGGACCCTCGCCGTAAAGCTTTGCAGTTAAACCCTTGAGGTTAAGAATGATCTCAGTAACATCTTCCTTAACTCCGGGAATTGTTGATAGTTCGTGGTGTACACCGTCGATCTTTACCGATGTAACGGCGACGCCTGGCAAAGAGGAGAGCAGTACACGTCTCAGACTATTTCCGAGCGTAATACCATAGCCACGCTCCAGAGGCTCGAGAATAAACTTGCCGTATGTTCCGTTGCTCTTTAGCTCGGCTGTTTCGATTTCAGGCTTTTCTATTTTTTCAAGCATTTAAGACCCTCCTGTTTTCAAACTCGATTGTTTTATATGATCAATAACACATACACTTCCAAAAACATATCAAGTATTTCTCCGATACGCACTCTTGAAGAGTGCATACCGTAAGAACCACTATCAATACATTATTTAGAATACAACTCGACGATGAGGTGCTCCTCGATGTCATAGTCAAGGTCTTCCTTAACAGGCATACGAAGAACCTTAGCTGTCTGGTTGTCCTTGTTTACATCAAGCCATGTAGGAGCTGCCTTTGAAGCGTTAGCCTCAATGATCTGCTTGAACTTCTCGCTCTTCTTGCTGTTTTCCTTAAGTGAGATAACATCGCCTTCCTTGATTCTGTAAGAAGGGATGTCAACTCTCTTGCCGTTAACAAGATAATGACCGTGAACAACGAGCTGACGAGCCTCTCTTCTTGTCATTGAAAGACCCATTCTGTATACAACATTGTCAAGTCTTGACTCGAGAAGAGTAATGAGGTTAGCACCGGCCTGACCCTCCATTTTCTCAGCAAGCTCGAACAGGTGACGGAACTGCTTCTCAAGAACGCCGTAGATGAACTTGAGCTTCTGCTTTTCCTTAAGCTGCATACCGTATTCTGAAACTTTCTTTCTCTTGTTAGCGTTAGGATCACGCTTTGTTTCCTTAGCGATACCCATAACTGCTGGGCTGATTCCGAGAGATTTACATCTCTTGAGTATTGGTTCTCTATTTACTGCCATGGTAAATACCTCCGTTTTCTAAATGTTATCGGGTCTTAGCCGAATTGCTTACCCGACTTTGAGTAAACTACAAACTCAAATTGTCTTATAAACTATACACGTCTTCTCTTTGGAGGACGGCATCCATTGTGAGGGATCGGAGTTACATCCTTGATAAGTCTAACTTCAAGATCCTCAGACTGCAAAGCTCTGATTGCAGCCTCACGGCCAGCACCAGGTCCCTTTACAAAAACTTCAACTGTCTTAAGGCCATGCTCCTTAGCAGCTCTTGCAGCAGTTTCAGCAGCTGTCTGAGCAGCGAATGGAGTAGACTTCTTAGAACCTCTGAAGCCGAGTCCGCCGGCAGATGCCCAAGAAATAGCATTGCCCTGCATATCTGTAATAGTTACGATAGTGTTGTTAAAAGTAGACTGGATATGAACCTGTCCCTGTTCAATGTTCTTTCTTTCACGACGACGACGAATAGTAGTCTTCTTCTTAGCCTGAGCCATTGTTCACACCCTCCTTACTTCTTCTTATTAGCGATTGTCTTTACAGGACCCTTACGAGTTCTTGCGTTGGTCTTTGTTCTCTGACCTCTAACTGGGAGACCTCTTCTGTGACGAAGACCACGATAACAACCGATTTCTGTCAATCTCTTGATATTGAGCGCAACATTTCTTCTGAGGTCACCCTCAACAGTGATGTTATGGTCAATATATTCACGCAATTTAGCTACATCGTCCTCAGACATATCCTTAACTCTTGTGTCAGGATTTACGCCTGTTTCATTAAGAATCTTAGTAGCAGTTTTCTGACCTATACCATAGATATAAGTAAGAGCAATTTCAATTCTCTTATCCTTTGGCAGGTCGATACCAGCAATACGAGCCATTATTTAGCTGCACCTCCATTATTGGTTTGTTAGCCCTGACGTTGTTTGTGCTTAGGATTCTGGCAGATTACCATAACCTTGCCTTTTCTCTTGATTACCTTGCACTTCTCGCAGATAGGCTTAACTGAAGGTCTTACTTTCATTGAAATACCTCCTTTGAATTTAGCGACAAGAATTAAAAATTCTTAAACTTACGGGAAAGCTTACTTAGCTCTCCATGTGATTCTTCCCTTTGTCAAGTCATACGGTGACATTTCGACCGTTACCTTATCTCCGGGTACGATACGAATATAATTCATACGCAGCTTACCCGAAATATGAGCAAGGATTTTATGACCGTTTGAAAGTTCTACCAGAAACGTTGCATTTGGCTTAGCCTCAATTACCGTTCCCTCAAGTTCGATAACGTCTTCCTTTGACATTAAAAAACCTCCCCATCTAAAAGGTTTTGGTCTGCTGTAACACGGTTTGGGTCAAAACCTTGTATCAGCCGTCTTAATTTCCTGTTTGTCAGCTCATCAGTGCTGATGTTGACGCCCGCAGGTGAAATGTGTTTTATGTTTTTACGCTTTGGCTTTTCAAGCTTACGCTCCTTGCCGTCTGCGATATACACAAAACCGCCGCTGGCAGCTACCGCAACAAAATATCTGCCCTTATCACGGCCTGCGTTCGCAAGCACCACTGAACCGATCGGTATATCTACAACGCTTTTCTCCGTCATACTTTGGTCAGGATAACTGCCCCGTCAGGAGTAACTGCGATTGTATGCTCAAAATGAGCCGCCCACTTTCCGTCTTTTGTCTTGACAGTCCAACCGTCAGGCATTGTCTTGATATCAGCCGTACCCATGTTTATCATAGGCTCTATGGCTATTACCATACCTGCCACAAGTCTGATGCCGTGACCAGCCTTGCCATAGTTTGGAACTTCTGGATCTTCGTGCAGGTTTTTGCCCACACCGTGACCAACGAACTGTCTTACAACGGAGTAGCCGTTGTCCTCATTGTATTTCTGAATGGCCGCACCCAAGTCGCCAAGTCTAACGCCTGGCTTTACCATATCTATTGCAAGATACAGACTTTCTTCGGTGGACTTCATCAGAGCCTCTGCCTCAGGGGAAATCTTGCCTACAGCAAAGGTCTTGCAGGAATCTCCGTGATAGCCGTCAATGTAAGCACCAACGTCTACTGAAACTATGTCGCCCTCGCAAAGCTTGCGTGGACCGGGGATACCATGGATTATCTCATCGTTGACGGAAATGCAGGCTGAGCCTGGAAATCCGCCGTAGCCAAGGAAGCTTGGCTTTGCACCATGAGAAGTGATATATCTGTGAACGACTTTATCAAGCTCGTAGGTAGTCATACCTGGTCTGATAGCCTCGCCCGCAGCGATCAATGCTCCGGCGGTTATTGCGCCCGCCTTCTGCATTTTCTCGATCTCTTTATTGGATTTAACGCATATCATTAAAAACGCCTCGGATCTATGCCTTAACAGCTTCGAGAACAAGCTTTGAAGTGTCCTCTACCTTATCCTGTCCCTCAACAGTAACAAGCTTACCCTGCTTACCGTAGTAATCTTTAAGAGGAGCGGTTGATTTGTGATATGTCTGAAGTCTGCTGATAACTGTTGCAGGCTCGTCGTCCTTACGGATAACGATCGGCTTTCCGCAAACATCGCACACGCCCTCTACCTTTGAAGGCTTGAAAGCTGTGTGGTAAGTAGCGCCACAGTCGAGGCAAACTCTTCTGCCTGAAAGTCTCTGCTGGATAGTCTCGTCAGGAACATATATCTCTATGACCTTGTCTATCTTAACGCCCATAGCGTCAAGAGCCTCAGCCTGAGGAACTGTTCTTGGGAAACCGTCCAGAATGAAACCGTTCTGAGCGTCAGGCTCAGCGATCCTGTCCTTAAGGATACCAATTACGATATCGTCTGATACAAGGTCGCCTGCGTCCATAGCAGCCTTAGCCTTGAGACCGTACTCAGTGCCAGCCTTAACAGCCGCTCTGAGCATATTGCCTGTAGAAATAGTAGGAATGTTCAGAGCCTTGCAGATAACCTCAGCCTGAGTTCCTTTTCCCGCACCGGGAGCGCCTAAAAGAATAATATTCATTTTTAACTCCTTTTTATCTCAAACGTAAAGCCTATGGTTTATTCAAGGAAGCCCTTATGATGACGCATCATCATTTGAGATTCCATAGTTCTTGCAGTTTCAAGAGCAACTGATACAACGATGAGTATCGAAGTACCGCCCATTGCAATATTCATCTTTGTGATCGAAGTGAAGATAATAGGGAAGATAGCGATTATTCCGAGGAACACAGCTCCTACCAATGTTATCTTTGACAGAACCTTCTTAAGATAATCGGAAGTTGGTCTACCAGGTCTGATACCAGGGATACCGCCGTTGTTCTGTCTGAGGTTGTTTGCGATCTCAAGTGGGTTATACTGCATTGAAACATAGAAATAGTTAAAGCCGATTATCAGCACAAAGTACAGACAAGCGTAGAACGGATGAGTGTACTCGAACCAGTGAAGGAAGTGATCGTAGAAGCTTCCGCTCTTAGGTTCAATGAACATTTTGAGTGTTGAAGGCAGTGACATGAAAGCCATTGCAAAGATGATAGGCATAACGCCGCTCATTGCGATCTTGATCGGAATAAAAGTATTCTGACCGCCGTACTGTTTTCTGCCGACTACTCTCTTAGCGTACTGTATCGGTATTCTTCTTTCAGCCTCGTTCATAAAGATGATAAAGCCTATCATCAGAACGAACACAACAAGGATAGCAATTACGAGAATGATGTTCTTAGCCTCGCCTGTCTTCATGTAATCGAACAGACCGATAACTGCTGAAGGACCTCTTGCAATGATACCTGCGAACAGGAGCATTGAGATACCGTTTCCGATACCCTTCTCGTTTATCTCGTCACCAAGCCAGATCGTCAGTGACGCACCTGCTGTAAAGCAAGCGATAATAACTATCTCTGCGAATATCTTGCTAAAGCCCTCTGTGTAAACACAAGCACCCGCTTTCTTCATGGTGAGGTAATAAGCCCACGCCTGGAAGATAGCAATAGCAAGTGACGCATATTTTGTTATCTTGTTAAGTTTCTTTCTACCCTCAGGGCCTTCCTTCTGGAGTCTTTCCAGCGGTGGGAGAGCGTAGGTCAGAAGCTGAATGATAATTTGTGCATTGATATAAGGTGAAACGGAGAGCGCCAAGAGAGTAGCTTTTGAAAAGTTACCTCCTGACAGAACGTTCAGATAGCTAAAAAAGTCACCTGACGAAGCACTCTGTTCAAACCATGCTGACAATGCGACTGAGTCAAGGTAAGGTACAGGAACTGTACCGCCGACTCTGTAGATGATGATGATGAAAAAAGTAAATAGAAGTTTTTTTCTTAATTCCGGAACTCTCCAGGCATTACGAAATGTCTCTATCACAATTACATCACCTCAACCTTCCCGCCTGCCTTTTCAATCTTTTCCTTAGCAGCTGCTGAGAACTTTGCAGCCTTAACGGTAAGGTTTTTAGTTAATTCGCCGTTTCCGAGGATCTTGACGCCGTCAAGTTCCTTCTTGATGATGCCTGAAGCTTTAAGAAGCTCAGTATCAACAACTGTGCCGTCAACAAATCTATCAAGATCAGATACATTTACGATAGCATACTTTGTTGCGAAAATATTGTTGAATCCACGCTTAGGGATTCTTCTTGCGAGCATTGTCTGTCCGCCTTCAAAGCCCGGTCTTATTCCGCCGCCGGAACGAGCCTTCTGACCCTTGTGTCCCTTGCCTGCGGTCTTTCCGTTACCAGAACCGTGACCTCTGCCCTTGCGCTTGCTCTCCTTTACGGAGCCTGCAACAGGTGATAATTCGTGCAGTTTCATTCAGATTGCACCTCCTTATGCTTCAGTTACTTTAATAAGATGGGAGATAACCTTTACCTTTCCCTTTGTCTGAGGATTGTCAGGCTGACAAGTCTTATCCCCGATTTTTCTGAGACCCAGTGAATTAGCGGTAGCGACCTGCTTATCGCTTCTTCCGTTAAGGCTCTTTATCAGTTCGATGTTTATTGCCATAACTGTTATCCTCCTTAGCCTGTAATTTCTTTAACTGTCTTGCCTCTGAGAGCTGCTACTGTTTCAGCGCTTCTGATGTTAGCAAGACCGCTTATTGTAGCTCTTACTGCGTTGTAAGGATTGTTTGAACGGAGCTGTTTAGCTCTGATATCCTTAATTCCGGCAGCTTCTACAACGGCTCTTACTGTGCCGCCTGCGATAACTCCAGTACCTGGTGCTGCAGGCTTGAGAAGAACCTCGCCTGCACCGAACTTACCGATAATTTCGTGTGGGATCGTTGTTCCCTTAAGTGAAATTCTGATAAGGTTCTTCTTGGCGTCCTGGATTGCCTTTCTGATTGCGTCAGGAACTTCTCCTGATTTACCGATTCCGAAACCTACTACTCCGTTTCCGTCGCCTACTACTACGAGGACTGAGAACTTCATTATACGGCCGCCCTTAACAGTCTTTGATACTCTGTTAATTGCAACGACCTTTTCAGTAAGTTCCATGTTTGAAGCATCTATTAAAGCCAATGTTTACCCTCCTCTTTAGAACTTAAGTCCGCCTTCACGGGCTCCGTCTGCCAACTCCTGAACACGTCCGTGGTAAAGGTAGCCGCCTCTGTCGAATACGACATTCTCGATGCCCTTTGCCTTAGCCGCCTGAGCGATCATTTCGCCGACCTTACGAGCGCCTTCCTTGTTGCCGCCGTTGCCTTCAAAGTCCTTGGACATTGAGGAAGCGCTGCAAAGTGTTACGCCGTTTACGTCGTCGATAACCTGTGCATAAATATGCTTAGAGGAGCGGAATACGTTGAGGCGAGGACAATCAGCTGTTCCGTTGATCTTGTTGCGGACTCTCTGATGTCTTTTTGCTCTTGCCTTAGCCTTGTCAAGCTTTTTAACCATAGTAATTCTCTCCTTTTATTACTTCTTGCTGCCCTTACCAGCCTTACCTTCCTTACGGATAACATACTCGCCTTCGTAACGAATACCCTTACCCTTATAAGGCTCTGGTGGACGCTTCTCACGGATCTCACAAGCAAACTGACCTACTTCCTGCTTGTCGCAACCTGAAATTACGATGTGGTTTGCGTCAGGTACATCGATCTTGATAGTATCTGTTTCAGGTACGATTACCTGATGAGAAAAACCAAGGTTCATAACAAGGTTCTTACCCTGCTTCTGTGCTCTGTAACCTACACCAACGATCTCAAGCTTCTTTGCGAAACCCTCTGTAACACCCTCTACCATGTTGTGTACGAGTGTTCTTGTCAGACCGTGCAGTGACTTGTGGAGCTTATCCTCTGAAGGACGCTCTACTGTGATCACGCCGTCTGCACACTTTATTATCATATCCTTGTGGAACTCTTTTGTGAGTGAACCCTTAGGACCCTTTACTGTAACTACGTTTCCGTCTGCAACAGTAACCTCTACACCTGCAGGAACACTAATTGGCTTAATACCTATTCTTGACATAACTTAGTCCTCCTTACCAGATGAATGCGAGAACTTCTCCGCCGACATTCAGCTCTCTAGCCTTCTTGTCTGTGATAACGCCCTTTGAAGTAGATACGATAGCAATGCCAAGACCCTTTATAACCTTTGGCATATCCTCGCAGCTTGCGTAAATTCTCAGACCAGGCTTTGATACTCTTCTGAGTCCTGTGATGACTGGATTTCTGTTCTCGTCATATTTAAGAGTAATTCTAATGATACCCTGCTTACCGTCTTCAATGATCTTGAAGTCCTTAACGTATCCTTCGTCTACGAGGATCTGTGTGATCGACTTCTTCATATTAGATGCAGGAACGTCAACTGTTGCGTGCTTCGCAGTACTTGCGTTACGGATTCTTGTAAGAAGATCCGCTATTGTATCAGTAATTTGCATGCGTGTTAACCTCCTTTTACCAACTAGCCTTCTTAACTCCCGGAATCTTACCCTCGTGAGCCAACTCTCTGAAACAGATACGGCAAACGCCGAACTTTCTCAGATAAGCGTGAGGTCTTCCGCAGATCTTACATCTGTTGTAAGCACGAGTGGAATATTTAGGCGTAGCCTGCTGTTTGTTGATCATAGCCTTCTTAGCCATTTTTTATCCTCCTCTTACTTATCAGCAAATGGAGCACCCATAAGTGAAAGCAGCTCCTTTGCCTCTTCATCAGTTTTTGCAGTTGTGATAAAGTTGATATCCATACCACGAACCTTATCTATCTTATCGTATTCGATCTCAGGGAAGATCAGCTGCTCCTTAAGACCAGTAGAGTAGTTGCCTCTGCCGTCGAAAGAGTTAGGGTTGATACCTCTGAAATCTCTTACACGAGGAAATGCTACGTTGAAAAGTCTGTCAACGAATTCATACATTTTCTCAGCTCTCAGTGTTACCTTAACACCGATGATCTGTCCGTCTCTGAGCTTGAAGTTAGCAACGGACTTCTTTGCCTTACAAACGATCGGCTTCTGTCCTGTGATAGCAGCCAGATCAGTCATGATAGCGTCGATAACCTTCTTGTTATCCTTATCTGCGCCGCAGCCCACGTTGATAACTACCTTATCAAGCTTTGGGATCTGCATAACGTTAGCGTATTCGAATTTCTTCATCATAGCAGGAGCTACGTCGCTAACATAATATTCTTTAAGTCTAGCCATCGTAATATCCTCCTAATTAAAATTCTTCGCCGCAGTCTGCGTTCTTGCAGACTCTAACTTTAGTACCGTCCTCAAGGAACTTATGAGCGACTCTTGTTGGCTTGCCGCACTTAGGGCAAACTGCCTGTACCTTTGAAGCGTACATTGCAGCCTCAGCCTCAACTATGCCGCCCTGCTCGCCCTGACGTCTTGGCTTAACGTGCTTTGTAGCAATGTTAAGACCCTCAACGATTACCTTTCCCTCCTTAGGGGAAACTTCCAGGACCTTGCCCTTCTTACCCTTGTCCTTACCGGAGAGGATAACGACGGTGTCGCCTGTTTTTACGTGTACCTTATTCATTGTTACGACACCTCCAATTAAAGAACTTCTGGAGCAAGTGAAAGGATCTTCATATAATCCTTCTCTCTGAGCTCCTTAGCTACTGGTCCAAATATACGAGTACCTCTTGGGTTCTTGTCTTCTTTGATAATAACAGCTGCGTTTTCGTCAAAACGGATATATGTGCCGTCTGCACGACGAAGACCCTTAGCTGAACGAACGATTACTGCTTTAACAACGTCGCCCTTTTTAACAACTCCGCCTGGTGTTGCCTTTTTAACAGAACAAACTACAACGTCACCGATGTTTGCATACTTTCTGCGTGTTCCGCCGAGTACCCTGATGCACATAAGCTCCTTTGCTCCGGAGTTATCTGCTACCTTCAGGTAAGTCTGCATTTGTATCACAGTGCGTTCCTCCTTTCAGAATTTAACGTGCGGTCGGCAGAAGTTATCTGCCACCTGCACTATTGCGTTTTAATTACTTAGCCTTCTCAAGAACGTTAACAAGACGCCATCTCTTGTCCTTTGACAGAGGTCTTGTTTCCATAACTTCAACCTTGTCGCCTATATTGCAAACATTGTTTTCGTCATGTGCCTTAAGCTTAACTGTTCTCTTGATGATCTTCTTGTAAAGTGGGTGCTGTACGTTATCCTTGATAGCAACTACGATAGTCTTATCCATCTTGTTGGAAACTACAACGCCAACTCTGGTTTTTCTCAAATTTCTCTCTTCGCTCACAGTTAATCCTCCCTTCGAAAATTACTGAACATTGGACTCTTGCTTACGAATGAATGTCTTTACACGAGCAATATCCTTCTTCACAGCCTGAAGTCTCTTAGGATTCTCCAACTGATTTACAGCGTGCTGGAAACGAAGGTTAAAAAGCTCCTGCTTGAGCTCAGCGAGTTTGCTGTTGAGCTCGTCGACTGTCATATCCTTGATTTCATTAGCCTTCATTATTGCTCACCACCCGTTTCTTGAGTATCTCTTTTAACGAACTTACACTTGATAGGCAGCTTGTGCATTGCAAGACGCATTGCTTCTCTAGCTGTCTCTTCAGGTACTCCTGCGATCTCGAACATTACTCTGCCTGGCTTAACAACGGCTACCCAATACTCAGGTGCGCCCTTACCTTTACCCATTCGAGTTCCAAGAGGCTTTCTTGTTGCAGGCTTATCTGGGAAGATCTTGATCCAAACCTGACCGCCACGCTTGATGTATCTTGTCATTGCGATACGGGCAGCTTCGATCTGATTTGATGTGATCCAAGCAGGCTGAAGAGCCTGAAGACCATACTCACCGTGAGAAACTGTGTTACCTCTCATAGCCTTGCCTGTCATACGGCCGCGGTGCTGTTTTCTGAACTTAACTCTCTTTGGAAGCAGCATTACTTGTTACCTCCCTCTTTTTTAGCCTTATTGAAGTCACGCTTACCATTTCTGTTCTGGCGTCTTCTGTCGTTTGACTCTCTCTTGTCTGAAGCAGCAACTTCGCCCTTAAGAACCTCGCCTCTGTATATCCATACCTTAACGCCGATCCTACCGTAAGTTGTGTGTGCCTCAGCTGTACCATAGTCGATGTCAGCTCTGATCGTCTGAAGTGGAATTGTACCCTCGTGGTATGTTTCTGCTCTAGCGATCTCTGCACCGCCAAGACGGCCGCCGCATCTAACCTTGATACCCTTAGCGCCGAGCTTCATTGCTCTGCCGATAGACTGCTTCATTGCTCTTCTGAATGAGATTCTATCTTCAAGATCGTGTGCGATCTTTTCTGCAACGAGCTGTGCATTGATGTCAGGCTGCTTTACTTCAACGATGTTGATAGCAACGCTCTTGCCGATCATCTTTTCAACGTTTGCACGGAGCTTTTCAATCTCTGCGCCGCCTCTGCCTATTACGATACCAGGCTTTGCACAGTGGATGTGGATTCTTACCTTCTGACCGCCGTCCTTATCGGCAAATCTTTCGATCTCTACTTTTGGAACGCCGGCGTATACGCACTTATCTGCTGGATTCTTTGATCTTGTATTCAGCTCTTTAAGAATAAAGTTACGAACGTTGTAATCCTCAACCAGTGTATCGCCAAAAGTACCCTTTTCTGCAAACCAGCGGGAGTCCCAATTCTTAATCACACCGACACGAAGTCCGTGTGGATTTACTTTCTGTCCCATAGTTTACCTCCTCTTTCAGCTTATTCCTTTTCCTTAAGAACGATCGTAACGTGTGATGTTCTCTTAAGGATTCTATATGCTCTGCCTTGTGCTCTTGGCATGATTCTCTTCATTATCGGTCCTGGACAAACATAGCACTCTGCAACGTAAAGGTTGTTCTTATCCATGTTATGGTTGTTCTCAGCGTTGTGAGCGGCGGACTTCAGAAGCTTCTCAAGATATTCACTTGCAGCCTTTGGTGTATGCTTTACTGTTGCCATTGCAACATCATAGTCTTTTCCTCTGATCAGATCGAGAACGATCTGTACCTTACGAGGAGCAATACGAGCATTTCTCAGAATTGCTTTTGCTTCCATTTGTATTCCTCCTTCCGCACTACTTACCGTTGTTTGAGGTCTTTGAACCTGCATGACCCTTGAATGTTCTTGTTGGAGCGAACTCTCCCAGCTTGTGACCAACCATGTCCTCTGTTACATATACAGGAACGTGCTTACGTCCGTCGTGAACTGCGAATGTGTGACCAACGAATTCAGGGAATATTGTAGAAGCTCTGCTCCATGTCTTGAGCACCTTCTTCTCGCCTGCATCGTTCATTGCCTTAACTCTCTTGTAAAGGACCTCCTGTACGTATGGTCCCTTCTTGACACTTCTACCCATTGATCATCTGCCTCCTTTCAGCATTACTTACCGTTTCTGCGTTTTACGATAAACTTATCGGAGCGATGATGCTTAGCACGGGTCTTGTATCCCATTGTAGGCTTACCCCAAGGTGTAACTGGAGTTGGTCTACCAACTGGAGCACGACCCTCACCACCACCGTGTGGGTGATCGCATGGGTTCATTACAGAACCTCTAACGGTAGGTCTCCAGCCCATATGACGCTTTCTACCTGCCTTACCGATATTTACGTTCTCATGGTCGATGTTTCCTACCTGACCGATTGTAGCCATGCAGTTTACAGGGACCTTTCTCATCTCGCCTGAAGGAAGTCTTACAAGTGCGTAGTTGTCTTCCTTACCCATGAGCTGAGCCATGTTTCCTGCTGAACGAACGAGCTGTGCGCCCTTACCAGGATAAAGCTCGATGTTGTGAATGAAAGTACCAACAGGAATGTTGATCATTGCAAGTGCATTACCAGGCTTGATGTCTGCGTCTGCGCCTGCTCTGATTACGTCACCAACCTTAAGACCATAAGGTGCGATGATGTATCTCTTCTCGCCGTCCTCATACTCTACAAGAGCAATGAATGCTGAACGGTTTGGATCGTACTCGATAGTAAGAACTGTTGCGTTCATATCGAGTTTGTTTCTCTTAAAATCAATTACACGGTATTTTCTTCTTACTCCGCCGCCTCTGTGACGAACAGTGATTCTACCGTAGCTGTTTCTACCTGAGTTCTTCTTGAGTGGCTCAAGCAGAGACTTACATGGAGCAACCTTTGAAAGCTCGGAATAATCGGTAACTGTCATACCTCTTCTGCCGGCTGTTGTAGGCTTGTAGCTCTTTATTGCCATTTGAAATTCACTCCTTATCTGAGTTTTGCGAAAAGGTCAAAGCGTTTTCACGCCAAGCGCCCTTCCATACTTACGTCCTGCGGTGAAATGATGAGCGGTCCTCGCCGCCTCGCAAGACCTTTCCGAAGGCTTCTCGGTATTCATGAAGTTCTTCGGAGCAATGCAGCCTTACGCTGCACCTCTTTTAGAGGATTTAGAACAAGCCCTCGAAGAATTCGATTGTCTTGTCACCCTCAAGAGTAACGATCGCTTTTTTCCAGTCTGGTCTGTAGCCTACGCTTCTTCCCATTCTCTTCTGCTTACCCTTAACGCTGATCGTGTTTACCTTAGCTACCTTTACGTTGAAAAGCTCTTCAACTGCCTTAGCGACCTCGATCTTGTTAGCGTCCTTAGCGACCTTGAAAGTGTATCTGTTAGCCTGAAGTCTGTCCATAGAATCTTCAGTGATAACTGGCTTTAAAATTATATCTTGAGCAGTTCTCATTATGCGTAAACCTCCTCAATCTTCTTTACAGCCTCTGAAGAAACGATAAACTTATCATAGTTCAGAATGTCGTAAACACTGAGAGTATTTACAGTAGCTGTCTTAATGCCAGGAATGTTGGCTGCACTCTTGACAACAGTCTTGTCAGACTCTGCTGTAACGATGAGAGCCTTACCCTCAGCACCAAGTGCCTTGAGCATCTCAACAACTGCCTTTGTCTTGTAGCTCTCGAGCTTGATTGAATCAACAACTACGAGATTCTCGTCAACGACCTTTGTTGAAAGTGCAGACTTCATACCGAGTCTTCTTTCCTTTTTATTAAGTGAATAGCTGTAATCTCTTGGCTTAGGACCGAGAGCAACACCACCGTGTACCCACTGTGGAGCTCTGATAGAACCCTGTCTTGCGTGACCTGTTCCCTTCTGTCTCCATGGCTTTCTACCACCGCCTCTTACTTCTGTTCTTGTAAGAGTTGACTGTGTGCCCTGTCTCTGGTTAGCAAGATAATTTACAACCATAGCGTGCATGATAGCCTTGTTTGGCTCGATACCGAAAATAGCATCGTTAAGCTCAGTGTCGGCAACCTTTTTGCCTGTCATATCAAATACTGAAATCTGTGACATTATGATTCCTCCTTCCACTAAGCCTTCTTAACGCAGTCGCAAATTGTAACTGTACCGTTCTTTGGTCCAGGAATTGCGCCCTTGATTGCGATAAGATTGTTTTCTGCGTCTACCTTGACGATCTCAAGATTCTGTACAGTTACCTTTACGTTACCGTACTGACCAGGCATACCCTTGCCCTTGAAGATTCTTGAAGGTGATGAACAAGCACCCATAGAACCTGCGTGTCTGTGTACAGGACCTGTACCGTGAGTTTCCTTAAGTCTTGAGTTGTTGTGACGCTTGATCGTACCGGAGAATCCGTGACCCTTGCTTGTACCGCTGACATCAACGATGTCGCCTGCAGCAAATGTGTCAGCCTTTACGATATCTCCAACATTAAGAGCTGATGTGTCAGCAAGTCTGAACTCCTTAAGAGTTCTCTTCATTGCAACGTCAGCCTTCTTGAAGTGACCCTGAAGAGGCTTGTTTACTCTCTTCGCTCTGATGTCGCCATAGCCAAGCTGAACAGCCTCATAGCCGTCATTCTCAACTGTCTTCTTCTGAACGACAACGCAAGGACCAGCTTCAACAACTGTTACAGGAATTACTTTTCCTGCTTCATCGAAAATCTGTGTCATACCGATTTTCTTACCGATGATTCCCTTTTGCATTATGTTTTCCTCCTATGTGGTTATTGGTCGGACTTGTCCGACGTGACCTGCGTGTTAAATGTTTTTTGAGATCGCACGCGATCTCATTTGGAGATTACTTGATCTCCATAACAATGTTAACGCCTGCAGGAAGTTCAAGATTTTCAAGAGCTGCTGTTGTTTCCTTTGTAGGTCTCAGAACATCGATAAGTCTCTTGTGAGTTCTCATCTCGAACTGCTCACGGCTATCCTTGTACTTGTGTACAGCTCTGAGGATAGTGATTACCTCTTTGTCTGTAGGAAGTGGGATAGGACCTGAAACCTGTGCGCCTGAACGCTTAACAGCCTCAACGATCTTTGCTGCAGCTGCGTCTACAACCGCATGCTCGTAACCCTTGATCTTGATTCTGATCTTTTCATTGACTGCCACTTAAATCGCCTCCTTGTGCAAATTAAAAAAGTTTAGGGGGCAGCTTTCTTTCACTCAAGCCTCAGTCAATTGCGTAAATGATCGAGGCGTGCCGATCGCTTACGCAATTGACAGGTTCGAGCTTTAAAAGCTTTCTGTTGATACCCGTTTACACTCTGCCGTGTGTTCCCTGCCGTTCTCATAAAAAATTCCGAAACCCGCAAGGCTTTCGGACTCAGAAAACAGCGCACACAGCATCACACATACTCACGCTAAAGCAGACCTTGTCCGCTATCGCAAGAAGCATAAGCACATACTGTGTTCGGTATTAACAGTCGCCCGGTTTAAAATCGGACATACTCCACGGAAATTACCTGACCAACTGTCAGCAACCTTCCGCTTCATCGCATATCATCATCGTGTACATTAAATACACTGTGCAGTCACGCAAGTATTATTATACACTACTTTTACCCCATTTGCAAGCGGTTACAGACAAATTACAATATAGAATTTTCACTGACTTCTCAACGTGTTTATATGCACATTGCACAAATTTCACTATGAGTATCATTTGCCGCTACATTTTATTCATATTCGTTGTAAAAGTCGGTTTTTCGGGGCTTTAGCAGGGTAAAATGCTACTATTTATCGCAATAATTTTGCTATCGCAAAAAGAACGGGCGACCACAGGTCGCCCTTACAAGAGGTATGGTATAGGGGGACAGCGTCCTCGACGTCCCATTTTGCTGTATCATGTTATACAAAGTTTATATTACGCCACTTCGTCAGTGTCATAGTACGCCTTGACCTTCTCTTCCGTTTCATCGGTGATCGTCTTTTTGATCTCTGTTTCCTCATCGCTGAATATAAGATCAGCAAGCTCAGAGGGGATAGTTTCCCTGATCGAGCCTTCATACATTGCTCCGCCTCTTGGCTCCCACATCTTGGTCATTGTCCAATTGTCGTCCTGCTTTTTAAAGTCCAACATTCTTACGACCAGACCGCCGCTGTACATATTGCCCGCACCTTTATAATGTCCGTCATTGCTCAGTATATAGACCTTGCAGGTCTCATCGTTGATACTCTGCACGCCCATAAGATAATGGGATTCCACAAAAAAGTCGTTTTTGCCTGCATTCTCATAGTCATTTGCTTCGCCTCTATTGTATGTGCGCATTATTACCGCATTTGAGATATCCTCGTCAGTGAGACCCTCTGGCAGTTGGTGGACGACCTCCGCATCACAGCCCTTATAAAAATAGTATCCCCATATGCCGTGAGTTT
>NZ_FR890700.1:54489-62316 GCF_000435935.1 Ruminococcus sp. CAG:57
TGCACTTTCTTTTTCGGCTCTTCATAAGCTACGTTTGTTTCTTTATTTGCATCGTTCATATTAAGCGCCCCTTTCTGTTGTCTGTATCTTCTGATCTGTTCTTACAGTAACATAATAACAAAAATCTGCACCAAATGCAAGCATTTGTAATTTTGCTAAGATGATTTTAAGATTTATCATAACAATGCACAAATTTGCACCTCCGATTTTATTCACTTATGCAAGATGCGGAAACGCCTGACATTCGGGCAAAGACAAAAACAGAGCGGCACTATCTGCACCGCTCTGTTCGCTATATTATAATGTATTACTGCTTAACGTTTCCCATAATGATACCACGTCCGTCAGTGCCTACATAAACTCTGCCGTATACCTTAGGGTCGCCGCTGATTATCTTTCTAACGTTGCCCCACTTCTGTGTGTCATCATTGATACGCTTCCATGTTACTCCCTTGTCGGTGGACTGGTAGATTCCGTAGCCGTCGCCGTTTGCCTCGCCCATCATGTAGAGTGCCATGTAGTCGCCGTCCTTTTCAGCTTTGCCAATGCCAATAGCATCGCACAGTGTAACGTCCTGAGATGTAGGAGCGAGAGTGCCTGTTGATGAGTCAAGATAGTAAACTCCGCCCGCACCTACAGGTATCCAAAGGTCGCCCTCTGTATCAGGACAAGCTTTCATTGATGTTGCTGAAACCAGCATATTTGCTATAGGACTGAAAGTCTTTCCGCCGTCTGTGCTCATATAGAACGTTCCGTCATATGAGCCGTAGAACTTATCAGGATTTACCTTATCTGTTTCAATTACTGCACCGGCAGGTAGTCCCTCGCAGGTAGTCCATGTTTTGCCAAAGTCGCTTGTTACTGCCGCAGCAACGCCTGTTGTGCCACTCTGATAGAAAATGGTCTTGCCGTCAGCGGAAAGCTTAGCTGTGCCGCCTGCTTTTTTGCCAACACCCTCCGGAAGTGTTTCCACTGCCTGCCAAGTTTCGGCTGCATCTGTTGAATAGTAAACCGAGCCGTCGCCATCGTCTGTCGCTCTTACTACTATCTTATAATCCTGTGCCGCACAGTCTATAGAGGTCGCCTTGAAGTCGCCATAATGCTCCTGCGGAGCTTTTGTTACATCATCATGACGGAAGCCGTAAAGGTCACCCATTGTGGAATAAAGCTCAGGAGTACCCTCGCCATTATCGAGAGGTGAAACGAAGTCAAAGATAGCTGTCATTTCAATGCCCATTGCCTTTACGCTTATGTCAACAGGCTCGTCCTTTATCTTTGAAAGATTTGATGTGCCGAAGATAGTTGCACCTGTTGTGTAAAGAACTTCATCTGGATTGAATGGGTTGATAGCAACACCTGTCATCCACCAGCCCGGCTTGAGCTGTCCCTGCCAATCCAGCCAAGGAGCATTGCTTATATCGAGATTAAAGTTGTTTACTTCCTTGCCGTTCTCGTCACTGCCCCAAATGCCGTTCCAAGTTTCGCCTCCGTCATAGGAAACGAAAAGGTTGTCGTAATATGCCCAAAGGTCAAGAGTTGTGCATACTATCATGTTAGGGTCGTTAGGGTTTACTGAGATACCATTGTAACCGCAAGTATAAGATCTCTCAGGAGTTATCTCTGTCCACTCGCCTGTTTTAAGGTCATACTTCTGAACTGCTCCGTCAGAAGCGCCGTTTGGTCCTACCTTATAAGACCATGTTGAATAGAGATATCCGTCAGAAGATATCTCGCCCTGACAAGGCTTGAGCTTCTCGGTCTTGTCGCCTGTAGCCTCAGACTTTGGATTAGGGATAGCTGTCCAGGTTTCGCCTGCGTCATCAGAACGATAGAGATAATCCCCCTGTGTTCCTGCTGAGCCAACGATTATTGTCTTTGTTGCCTGACCCTTTTCAGAGCTTGATTTATCGAATGCCACGAATGTAAGTCCGATAGAATATCCGTCTTCAGTATATCCGCCCTTTGTAGGGAATGAAGTGACCTCGTTCCATGTTGCGCCATAATCTGTGGACTTCCAAAGTCCGTCAGCTCTTGAGCCGAAGTAAAGTATAGAGTTATCGTTAGGGTCTACCTGAAGTCTTTCACCGCAGCCTCTTCCGACCTCGTTACCGCCCATGCCGAAAGGCATTTCGCAGATAGTCCAGTTCTTGCCGTAATCGTCAGAAGCAAATATTGCGCCGTTGTTTGTGGAGTATGTACCAGCCGCAAGATAAACTCTGTTTGGCTCAACGGGGTCAGTTGCAAGGCTCTCTGTTCCGTTATAGTTCCAATCATCGCCGCCAAAGCAATCTGTTATACACTCCCAGCGCTGAGTATCCTTATTATACTTATAAGCGCCGCCCATATCTGTTCTGGCGTAGATAAGCCCCTCCTCAGTAGGGTTATAGATGACGTCAGGGATAAAACCACCGTCAACTATCTCGACATTTCCCCACTCCCAGCCAGTGTCAACAGGCTGAGCGTTGTAATACTCCTTCTTAGCGTCGCCCTTGCTGTCAGAGCCGCTGGAGGAATCGTTCTTTTTTGAGCAGCCTGCGAAAGCTGTCACTGTAAGGGCGGCGGCACAAGCCACTGCCATTAGCTTTTTTAACCTCATAAAAATTCTCCTTATAAGTTGTATTCGTTTACATCTCTGTGTTATTTAAAGGCGGAAGATCTCCGCCTTTAAAATTTGAACTTATTTCACAACTATTGTACTACAATATCTTCAAATTGTCAATAGTCTTTTGTGTATTTATCTAAACTTACCACAACTTTGATAAACGCTTTGCTCTTACACCTTTATAAAATGAAGTATCTTTGAGCAGAAGTCGCCATAAAGTCCGTCGCCGTTCCACATCTTTGCGATGTTGATACCTGCATTCATAAGTGCTGCACCTGATATCTTTTTGTCAGGCTCGTTCTCCTCATAATAGTAAGCGTCAGCTTCAAGACCTTTGAGCTTGATACGTCTTGATCTTTCGTTTGGTCTGCCAAGCACCTGAACGAATTCAAAGAGTGCTTCGCTCTTGTCCTTTGCAACGAACTCCCAAGCGTCCCAGGTGTTGTCCTCAAACATATTGCCTATTCTGTAGTGGTCGCCTGTTCTTACAAGCTTGTTGAACTTGTTGAACTCCTCTATCTGTGCTGGGATAGCGTCCCTGTCCTCCTGCGGTATCCTTGTTACGTCAAGCTCATAGCCGAACGTACCCACCATAGCAACGTGACCTCTTGTTTTGAACGGAGTGTTTCTGCCAACAGTATGATTAGGGCAATCGGAAACGTGCGCACCCATTGCTGAGCATGGATAGCACATTGAAGTGCCGTGCTGTATCTTCAGTCTTTCGATAGCGTCTGTATCATCAGAGCACCATATCTGTGGACTGTAGTAAAGCATACCGGGATCAAATCTTGCTCCGCCGCCTGAGCAGTTCTCCAGCAGGATATGAGGATAATCTGTTGTAAGTCTGTCCATAAGGTCATAAACACCGAGGACGTATCTGTGCCAAAGCTCTCTCTGTCTTTCAGCAGGCAGGGTAGCCGAGCCGACCTCTGTGAGCTGTCTGTTCATATCCCACTTGATGTACTCGATATTCGCACTGTCGAGAATCTTCTTCATCATGCCGTAAACGTAATCTCTGACTTCTTTTCTTGAATAGTCAAGAACATACTGCTCTCTGCAAAGTGTCAGAGGTCTGCCCTTTATCTGGATAGCCCAGTCTGGGTGAGCCTTATAAAGTTCAGAGTCAGGGGATATCATTTCAGGCTCGAACCAAATGCCGAACTTCATGCCAAGCTTATTTACCTCGTCAACAAGATATTTAAGACCGCCCTTGAGCTTCTTCTCATAAACGAACCAATCGCCCAGTGATGAGTTATCAGAATCTCTATGACCGAACCAGCCGTCGTCCATAACAAGCATTTCTATGCCAAGCTTTGAAGCTTCCTTAGCGATATCTATAAGCTTGTCTGTATCGAAGTTAAAGTAAGTAGCTTCCCAGTTGTTAATGAGTATCGGACGTCTTTTATCCTTATACTCGCCCCTGATAAGGTTGTTTCTATAGAGGTCATGGAAAGTTCTTGACATTTTGCCTATACCCTCGTCAGAGTGCACCATTACTACTTCAGGACAGGTGAAGCTTTCGCCCTTTTCCAGAAGCCACTCGAAGTCAAGAGGATTTATACCCATAAGAAAACGAGTTTTCTTATGCTGAGTAACTTCTGCCTGAGCATAGAAGTTTCCAGAGTAAACAAAGTTGAAACCGAACACCTCGCCCTTATCCTCGTCAGCGTTATTGTCGCAAAGAGCAACGAACGGATTGTTCTGATGTGATGATTCGCCCCTGCAGGAATCAACAAGCTGTTTACCATGGTGAAGTCTGCATCTTTCAACAGCTCTTTCTCTAGCCCATGAGCCGTTGAGGGTTATCATATCCATTTTGTCTGTATCAAAATCAACGCAAGCTGAAAGCGCTCTTGTTATCTTGAACGGCTTTTCGCTCTTGTTTGTGATAACAGCGGAACGTGTGATAACGTCAAGCTTATCGAAAGCTGTGTAGATAAGAACGACTTCGATATCAGCATACTTATCATACATTGTTATCTCGAGAGTTGAACAACCGCTTTCCTCAGTAGCGAAAGTAGCAGGCAGACCCTCAAGCTTTGGCTTGCCCTCATACATTTTATGAGAAACATATCTCAGGTCGCAGGTCGACATACCGTTAGCGTCCATTATTTTGAAAGCAGACTCTCTGTAGTCGCCAAGACCGAAGCATGGATATTCAAAAGGCAGTGTATCCATAAAGCTTGCTCTGTCACGGTCGTTAGTGGCAGGGGTAAAAGGGCTTTCGTCAAGACGGAGAAGATAAGTCAGATCCTCGTCAGGAACTTTATTTCCATAGTAAACGTGAGCGAGGTAGCCCTCCTCGCAGACCTTCATCATATAGTCTGTATTATTGGCTCTCAGCTTGAAAGCCTTATCTTTTTCGTTATAAAAGATATTGATAATTATCACTCCTTGCAAAAATCTGAACCTTACGGCTCATTGATATTATAACACATAGAAAAAATAATGCAACAGGGTAAAACGATTACTTTGAAAATTATTTTGTTAATTTTTCTTGATAATACAAATATTTGAACATGGGTGGTTCAAATTGTGGGAATATATAAAAAAGGGACTTATGCATTTAGCACAAGTCCCTTAAAAATTCAATATTTATCTGTTATCAGATTAGTTGCCGTACTTAGCAGTGCTGATCTTGATACCAGGGCCCATTGTAGAAGCTACAACTACGCTCTTAAGGTACTGACCCTTAGCAGCGGCTGGCTTAGCCTTTACAACAGCGTTGATAAGTGTGTTGAAGTTCTGCTCGAGCTTCTCAACACCGAATGAAGCCTTACCGATAGGGCAGTGAATGATGTTTGTCTTATCAAGACGATACTCGATCTTACCAGCCTTAGCCTCTGTAACAGCCTTAGCTACGTCTGGAGTAACAGTTCCTGCCTTTGGGTTTGGCATAAGTCCTCTAGGTCCGAGAATCTTACCAAGACGTCCTACAACACCCATCATGTCAGGTGAAGCAACTACAACGTCGAAATCCATCCAGTTTTCCTTTGTGATCTTCTCAACGAGATCCATGCCGCCAACATAGTCAGCGCCTGCTGCCTTAGCAGCCTCGTACTTGTCTTCCTTACAGAATACGCAAACTCTTACAGTCTTACCAGTTCCGTTTGGAAGTACAACAGCACCTCTTACCTGCTGATCAGCGTGTCTTGAGTCAACGCCCAGACGAATGTGAAGCTCGATAGTTTCATCGAACTTTGCCTTAGCACCCTTAGCTGCAAGTTCCAGAGCCTCAGGAGCGTCATATTGCTTAGCCTTGTCGATAGCCTTGAAGCTGTCAACATACTTCTTGCCATGTTTCATTAATATTTCCTCCTCATTAAGTGGTAATACCGACAGTGGATATCTAGTCGGTTAGCGGAAAATTCCTCCCACCATTGCCGTGCATGAATGCACAGTACGATTGATTAGTCCTCAACTACAACGCCCATTGAACGGCATGTACCAGCGATCATGCTCATAGCACTCTCGATGTTTGCTGCGTTCAGGTCAGGCATCTTCTGCTCAGCGATCTTCTGAAGCTGCTCTTTTGTGATAGTTGCGACCTTAGTCTTGTTAGGAACACCGGAACCTGACTCGATCTTGCAAGCCTTCTTGATGAGAACTGCTGCCGGAGGAGTCTTGGTGATGAATGTGAATGATCTGTCTGCGTAAACTGTGATAACAACAGGGATGATAAGACCGATATCGTTCTTAGTTCTCTCGTTAAAATCCTTTGTGAACGCCATGATGTTTACACCGTGCTGACCAAGAGCTGGACCAACCGGTGGTGCAGGAGTTGCCTTTCCTGCTGGAATCTGAAGCTTAATATAGCCTACTACCTTCTGTGCCATTTGTTCGCACCTCCATAATTAAGTGGTAAGGCGAGCGCCATACGCTCTCCCACGTTTCCGGAAGCCGTATATCCGAACCGTCATTGACGGCTTTGCTTCCATTTTCACGAATGTTTGCGGAGTTTTACCGCCTTTTTCCTTATTCCTCAGACTTTATCTGTGTCAGCGGCATAGTAACAGTTGTTTCTCTGCCCAGCATAGATACTCTGACGTCTGCCGTCTGTGCTTCCATATCGAATTTCTCCACAACTCCTGTGAAGCCCTCGAATGAGCCTGCTGTTACAACGACGTTGTCGCCTTCCTTGAAGCCGACCTGAACGTTAGTGCTTCTCTGTGTGTCAACACCCAGCGCAGCGACCTCTTTATCGGTCAGCGGAACAGGCTTTGACGCAGGACCAACGAAGCCCGTAACGCCTCTGGTATTTCTAACGATATACCATGAATCGTCTGTAAGCACCATTTTTACAAGCACATAGCTTGGAAAAAGCTTTCTGTCGCCCTTGTCGATCTTATTGCCCTTTACTTCGGTAACTTCCTCCATTGGGATCATTACCTCAGGGATGAGATCCTGAAGGTTTCGGTTTTCAACAACCTTTTCAATATTGCTTTTTACCTTATTCTCATAACCTGAATAAGTGTGAACAACATACCACTTTGCTTCTTCTGACATGTTTCTTACCTCCATATTGATGTTGTCAAAACCGCTGTGACGGCTTAGCCGCCGATTTTAAGGATAGCCTTGATAGCTGCACCCAGGCCTGAATCAACGCCGAAAAGGAACAGAGCCATAACGACCATTACCGAGAGAACAACTCCCGTATTCTTAGTCACCTGCTGTCTTGTAGGCCAAACGACCTTTTTCATTTCAGCTTTAAGCTCTCTGAAATATTTTCTTATTCCGCCCTTTTTCTTCTGATCCTTGCCGGTATCCTTTTTTGAAGACTTAGTAACATCTGTTTTTTTAGCCATTAGAAATAGCTCCTTTCAATATTACTTAGTCTCTTTGTGAAGAGTGTGTTTCTTACAGAACTTGCAATACTTGTTCATTTCAAGTCTGTCAGGGTCATTCTTCTTGTTCTTCTTAGTGTTGTAGTTTCTCTGCTTACACTCAGTACAAGCAAGTGTAATTTTTACTCTCATTTCGGCACCTCCTGACGAAATTTATACCCCGCAAGAACATTCAGGGTACGTCTGCCTCCCTCATACGTTTTCACGCAAGCTGTCACACAGCCCTGAGGTAACTTATGCTTTTTCACGCTCAAAAAAAGAGCGCAAAAAAATAGACCTCATAAAGAGGTACTACAATTATAACATCTGTGTTCTTCTTTGTCAATCATTTGTCAAAGAATTTTATTAATTTTTTGTAAACTTTTTCTTCACTTGAAGTGA